>CAYUUN010000030.1:0-27918 GCA_964447895.1 uncultured Bacteroides sp.
ACATCCTAATCGTAATAATCTTCATAAATATTCGTAACTTTGCATTCGGATATGTGATGTTGAGCTTTTGTTTATGCATACAAATAATTGGAAATGATTGAGACTGAGCGATTGATACTTCGGCCGTGGAGAGAGGAGGATGCGGAGGCTCTTTATAAGTATGCATGCGATCCTGATATTGGGCCGATTGCTGGATGGGCGGTGCATACTTCGGTTGAAAACAGCCTTGAAATTATCTGCACTGTTTTCGCCGCCCCCGAGACTTATGCCATTGTATTGAAAGAAACCAATGAACCTGTCGGTTGTTGCGGAATTATGTTTGCCAATAGTCTGCATACTGCCGACATGGAGCAACAGGAGGTGGAAATCGGTTATTGGATTGGCAAACCTTATTGGGGAAAAGGTCTGGTGCCTGAGGCTGTCAAAGCCATTCTTGCGAGGTGTTTTAATGAATTAGAACTCAAAGCCGTGTGGTGCGGATATTACGAGGGAAACCTGAAATCGAAGCGAGTATGCGAAAAGTGTGGCTTTCGATTTCATCATACAAACCACGATGTTGTCTCACCACTCGGAGATAAGCGCACCGAGCATTTTTACAAAATGACCAAAGAAGATTATTATGCCATACATATCTATTGAAAGCGGAAAATTAACCACTGAACAGAAAAAGCAGTTGATTGAGCGGCTTACGGCTACAGCTTCGGAGATAACCAATATCCCGGAGCAATTCTTCACTGTAACCATCAAGGAACTGCCTGATGAAAATTTCGGCATCGGCGGCAAATCCATAGATGAGATAAAACGTAATTACAAGCGATGACACCCGGTGATATTTTGAAATATTGTCTCGCGCATCTTGATGGAGTTGTTGAGGTGAATAGTTGGGGCGAGCGTGGATTATTCTACAACCCTGACGGTCTTCTTAAGCGAGGAATATATATACTGACCATCAAGGAAAAAGATGGTGAGAATGATGGAAGTTCTAATTTGAGCCGTGAAGGTATATGGTGCTTGAATATTGGACTTAGAAAGACCACTTTCCTGAATCTATTTGGAGAGATTCCCAAAAGACCGGGCAAAGGTAAGACAGTGGATATGCAATATGACTTTACAACTGTGAACACGCTCATTCCACATCCGGTATATGCTTGGATGGCGTGGGTTCGCATCTTGAATCCATCCGAGGAATCATTTGAGCAGATTCGGCCTTTGATTCAGGAAGCATACGACTTTGCTAAAGACAAATACAGGAAACGGAGGTAAATCCTCCATCTCGATTGAATGCGGGAAACTAAGCGCTGAGCAAAAAGGCAGTTGATTGAGCGGCTTACGGCTACAGCTTCGGAGATTACAAGCCTTGAGGCTGCTGCGCCGCTATAAGCCGTCTGATGCTAACGCAATCACCTATTGGATAAAAAGACGGGTTTCATTTACGTCAGTGGAGCGCTGACATCTTTCCACATTACCAGGTAACTCCTGATGATATGAACGCATACTATCATGAGTTTCCCGATGGTAAAAGTTCGGTGGCTCTGACTCTATGTGACGGCAGTGAAGTCGTGGGTGTATATTTCGTTAAAAATTCCGGCGGATAATGTCTCGGAGCGGAGGCTGGAATTCGTGATTGTCGATGACGCAAAGCGCGGACAAGGGCTCGGCAAGCCCCTTGTAAATATGGCCGTGGATTATGCGTTTCGAGAACTTGTCGCAATTTGCTTCTTAGCAAGAATTTATAAAAAGAAAGAGAGGTGCACGCAAGCTGCCTACAGGCTTTGTTTTGAAGTGCGGGTGCCCTGCTTTACGATATACAGGCCGCGGCCGGGGTTGAGGATGCGGCGGCCTGTCAGGTCGTAATATTCCGGGATGGCTTCCTCCGTGGTAATTGCGTCTTCGACGCCCGTGGAACCTCCGCCGGAGGGTGCGACTGTGGGTTCGTCCTGTTCGTCAATCCGGGTCTCGGTGCCGTCCGGATAAGATGCCGTTACACCCAGGCGCAGCGTGGGGCGGTTTCCCTCGGCTATGCCTGAAAGTGGCATCTGGCCGCTGATGACGTAAGAATCGCCCGACGCAGCTTCCCGCAAGGGTGCAGCAGCGGGTTCCTCGCCGGCGGCATCGGCTCGGGTGTATTCGCCGCGCCCGTATTCCACTCCGGTGGATGCATCGCAGGCGGTTACCGTAAATTTCTCAACGCCGTCGTCGTCGGTCACTTCCAGGCCAAAAACGAGGGTGCCCTCCGTGCCGGAATAGGTCGCTCTCGGGTTGATTATGCGCATTCCCACTGCTCCATACTCAGGCTCAGGTTCTGGCTCTTCCTCAACTTCTTCAAGATATGTTATTGTGATAGACTCGATATTGACGAAATCATAATCTTGTTGTGAAGCTGGATAGGCTACAATGATTTTGAACTCCGGATTTTTACCCGTCCAAACCGATAAATCATCTGGGTCTTGCGCCCAACCATAAGCGCGACCAAGTATTATATCTCGGCCCATCCCGTAACCGGAGATATTCAGCACGACCCTGGTGATGTCGAGACCATCCGTGCTCGTGATGGTCAGCGAATTATCGTCGTAAAGGCGAAGGAAGTTCTGCTTAGTACTGATAGTAGGCTGCCCGGTCATCGAGCCCCTGCTGGCGATGAAATCAAAGCCTTGGTCGCTGAAAGAAAGTATGTCTTCTGTAGTTGTGCTTTCAAATAAATCGGCCGGATAAACTGTAATTGTTTTAGATTCATATTCAGCCGCAGCCAGGTATATAGGTGTGGCCGCCGCAAGCAGCATAACCATGCAGCGCACAGCGTCCTTAAGGTTTCTCATTTTAGAAAAAAATTTGGTTACGAGGGAGGTCCTCTTATTTTTTACAAAATTAACCAAAAAAAACTATACCTCCCAAGCATCGGCCCAAAATTTCTAATCTGTAACCATAAATTCACTACTTGGTAACCAGCATGCCATATTTAGCTTGATTTTGCCCTTGGATTTATTGGATGCGAAGATTTCTCGCTTCAGAATTTGGATTTATGCGAAAAGGGTTGATAGCTGGGCTGCAGGGTGCAATCACAAAACTGCTGGCCAGGGAGCGGATAGCCGTGGAGATGTGCCCCACATCCAATCTGCGCATCTCGCGCCTGGGGCGCTACGACCTGCATCCGCTGGTTGATTGTAAAAAGCCGGATGTGGCTCACAGGCCGGCCGTGACGATAAACACCGACGACATGGGGGTGTTCTGCACGTCGCTCGACCACGAATACAACCTGATGGCCGCAGCCATGTACAAACTCACGGCACCCGACGGCTCTCCCCGCTTCACCTCCGAAGAAATCCTCCAACGCATGAAGTGCCTCATCGACAACGGCTGGAACTACCCCTTCCCGGCGCCCGCTCCACCGGCCGGCGTACACCTATAGACCGGTGCGCATCAGAGGTCGAGCTCGAGGGAGACGGGGCAGTGGTCGCTGCCTTCGACCTCGGGGTGGATGGCTGCGGTGCGCACGAGGGGGGCCAGACGGTTGCTCACGAGGAAGTAGTCGATGCGCCAGCCCACGTTGCGCTCGCGGGCGCGCATGCGGTAGCTCCACCAGGAGTAGGCGCCACGGTCGTCGGGATGGAGCAGACGGAAGGTGTCGGTGAAGCCGCAGTCGAGCAGCTGCCCGAAGGCCTCGCGCTCCTGGTCGGAAAAGCCGGCGCTCTGGTGGTTGGTGGCGGGGTTGGCCAGGTCTATCTCGTTGTGGGCCACGTTGAGGTCGCCGCACACTATCACGGGCTTCTCGGCGTCGAGCCGCTTGAGGTAGTCGCGGAACTTGCTTTCCCACTCCAGGCGGAAGGGCAGGCGCGCCAGCTCGCCCTGCGAGTTGGGCGAATATACGTTCACGAGATAGCACTTGCCCAGGTCGAGGGTGAGCACGCGGCCTTCGTTGTCGAAGGTGCCGCATTCCACGCCGGCAGGCTTCAGGCGCGTGGCCGTGGCGGTGCCGCTGTAGCCGCGGCGCTCGGCGCTGTTCCAGAACAGCTCGTAGCCGTGGCCCAGGTCGTGGGTCATCTGCTCGGGCTGCATTTTCGTTTCCTGCACGCACACGCAGTCGGCATCGAAAGCCGCCACGGCGTCGAGGAATCCTTTTCCGAGGGCGGCACGCAGGCCGTTGACATTCCAGGATACAAGTTTCATGGGTCTATACGGGTTGAAGTGAGAGTACATTGTCGAGCACGGCCACGGCTTCCTCGGCCGTTGTGATCTTGTCTATGGCAAAGCTGCGCTTGGTGCCGTTCTGGCGTATGCGCACGCGCGTGGGGTTCTGCTGCAGGTAGTTGATGAGGCGGCCGAACATGGGGCTCTGGTAGTAGGCCACGTTGCTTTCATCCACAAAATAGAGATACATGCTGCCCTGCTTGAGCGCCACCTTCTCTATGCCCAGGCGGCGCGCCATGCGCCTCAGGCGGGGAATGCGCAGCAGCTCGGCAGTCTCGCGGGGTATGCGGCCGAAGCGGTCGCGCAGGCGGTCGGCAAAGGCCCGCAGGTCGGTCTCGCGGTCTATGCTGTCGAGCTCGCGATACAGGGCTATGCGCTCGCTCGCCTGGGGCACATATGTGGCCGGCAGCAGCAGCTCCAGGTCGGTCTCCACGACGCAGTCGGCCACAAATTCATCGGCATCGTCGGCCTCGGCGCCGGTCGTGGCGGTATCGGCCTTGAGCGTGTCGGCAAATTCCTCGGTGCGCAGCTCCGTGACGGCTTCCTTGAGGATTTTCTGATATGTTTCGTAGCCCAGATCGGCTATGAAACCGCTCTGCTCGGCTCCCAGCAGGTTGCCGGCGCCGCGGATGTCGAGGTCCTGCATGGCGATGTGTATGCCCGAGCCCAGGTCGGAGAAACTTTCGATGGCCTGGAGACGCCGGCGCGCCACGTCGCTCAGAGGCTTGCCCGGCGGCACGAGCAGGTAGCAGAATGCCTTGCGGGCGCTTCGACCCACGCGGCCGCGCAGCTGGTGCAGCTCGCTGAGGCCGAAGTTCTGGGCGTTGTTGACGATTATGGTGTTCACGTTGGGCATGTCTATGCCACTCTCCACGATGGTGGTGGCCAGCAGCACGTCGTAGTCGTGGGCCACGAAGTCGGCAATGGCCTTCTCGAGCTTGTCCGGCGGCATCTGGCCGTGGGCCACGATGGTGCGGGCATCGGGCACCAGGCGGCGCACCATGTTTTCCATCTCGTAGAGGCCCTCGATGCGGTTGTTGATGAAGAACACCTGGCCGCTGCGCGCCATCTCGAAGTTGATGGCCTCGGCCACTATGTCGTCGCTCAGGGCGTTTACGGAGGTGAGGATGGGATGGCGGTTCACCGGCGGGGTGGTGATGGACGAGAGGTCGCGGGCGCCCATGAGCGAGAACTGCAGCGTGCGCGGAATGGGCGTGGCGCTCATCGTGAGGGTGTCTACATTGGTTTTCAGCTGCTTTAGCTTTTCCTTCACGGCCACGCCGAATTTCTGCTCCTCGTCCACCACGAGCAGCCCCAGGTCGTGCCACTTCACGCCCTTGCCTATAAGCTTGTGGGTGCCTATTAGGATGTCGATTTTGCCGGCGGCCAGGTCGTCGAGAATGGCCTTCGTCTCCTTGGGGGTGCGGGCGCGCGACAGGTAGTCGACCCTCACCGGGAAGTCGGCCAGGCGCTTGCTGAATGTCTGGAAGTGCTGATAGGCGAGCACCGTGGTGGGCACCAGCACGGCCGTCTGCTTGCCGTCGACGGCGGCCTTGAAAGCCGCGCGCACGGCTATCTCGGTCTTTCCGAAGCCCACATCGCCGCATATGAGGCGGTCCATAGGCCGCTCGCTTTCCATATCGGCCTTAACGGCCTTGGTGGCCGTGAGCTGGTCCGGCGTATCTTCATAAATGAAGCTGGCCTCGAGCTCATGCTGGAGGTAGCTGTCCGGCGCAAAGGCATGGCCGCGCTGCTGCTTGCGCTCGGCATATAGACGGATGAGGTCGCGGGCAATGTCCTTGAGCTTGCCTTTGGTGCGCTCCTTCAGCCGGTTCCACGTGCCTGAGCCTATGCGGTTGATCTTGGGAGGCACGCCTTCCTTGCCGCGATACTTGGCCAGCTTGTGGAGCGAGTGGATGCTCACGAACACAATGTCGTTGTTGGCATACACGAGCTTGATCATCTCCTGCGTGCGTCCGCCCACATCGGTGCGCAGCAGGCCGGCGAAGCGGCCCACGCCGTGGTCGACGTGCACGATATAGTCGCCGGGCTCGATCTGTCCCAGCTCCTTTAGCGACAGGGCCATGCGGCCGCTGCGCGCACGCTCGCTCTTGAGGGTGTACTTGTGGAAGCGGTCGAAAATCTGGTGGTCGGTGAACACGCAGCAGCGGCCCGTG
Organism: uncultured Bacteroides sp.; assembly: GCA_964447895.1. Taxonomy (GTDB): domain Bacteria; phylum Bacteroidota; class Bacteroidia; order Bacteroidales; family Muribaculaceae; genus CAG-873. The sequence continues at coordinate 6,363 of CAYUUN010000030.1, forward strand.
TGGTCCACGAAGCCCTCGTGCAGCGTGCCCTGCACCGCGGTGAACGGGATGTCGTCGCCGCGGTCGGCGAAAATCGTGCGCAGGCGTTCGTGCTGGTGCTCGTTGTCGCTGAGGATGCACAGGCGGTAGCCCTCGGCCAGCAGCTTGCCGAACGACTCCGTGATGAGGTCGAAATTCTTGTGGTAGATGCCCTGCGGCGAGCAATGGAAGTCTACGGCGGCGGGCGCGCCGGCAATCTCCGGAGCTGCCGAGAGGTGCAGCTTGCGGCGGGCGCCCACTGCGGCGGCGAAGGTCTCGGGGTCCACCACATTGCGCAATGCGTCGAGCTCGCTCTCGCCGGCAATCACGGCCGACTCGGCAGGGCTCTCGGCAGCTATGGCGCGCACGCGCTCCACCAGCAGCGACTCGTTTCGCACGGCCACGAGCGTGTCCGGCGCCATGAAATCGAGCAGCGATGTGCCGCCGGCCGAAGAACTCACATCGGAGGTCACGGCCACGCTGTCGAGCTTGCGCTCGCTCAGCTGCGTCTCCACGTCGAACTCGCGGATAGTGTCGATATCGTCGCCGAAGAAGTCGATGCGGTAGGGCAGCTCGTTGTTGAAAGGATAGATGTCGAGGATAGAACCGCGCACGGCAAACTGGCCTGGCTCGTACACATAGTCGCGCTCGGCGAAGCCGTTGTCGCGCAGCCAGCGCTCGGTCTCGGTCAGGTCGGCCGTAGAGCCGGCAGCCAGCGAGAGGGTGTGGCCGCTGATGTCGTCTTTCGAGGCCACGCGCTCGGCCAGCGCATCGGGATAGCTCACCACGAAGCGCACGTTGCCGGCAGCTATGCGCTGCAGCGCCTCCACGCGCAGAATGCGGTTGGGCTCGTCGGGCTGGCCGTACTTGATGTCGCGCTTGTAGCCCGACGGCATCATGGCCACGGCACCCTCGCCGCACAGCTTCACCAGGTCGAAATACAGGTAGCCGGCATCGTCGAGCGAGTCGCCCATCACCAGCACCGGGCCGCCGGCGTGGGGCATCGTGGCCAGCAGCATGGCTGCCGACGAGCCCGCAAGGCCGTAGGCCGTGGCATCGGGATGCTTCAGCGCGGCACGCACCGCCTTGGTGCGCGCCGGCGTCATGAATGAGGCTTTCAGCTCGTCGAGTGTCATTTTTTCTCAGGAGCGGCCAGCAGGCGGCGGTATTCGGCAGGGTCGTGGAGCAGACGGCGTGCACGCATCAGGGTGCTGTCGCCGGGCAGCGTGCGGCGCACCACGTCGGCATCGCTGAAATAGCGGCTCGAGAGCTCATCGTCCAGAATGTCGCGGATGTCGGCCGAGTGGTGGTCGAGGTCGTGGTTCAGGTCGTGGCGCAGCAGGCGCTCCAGCACGGCAAACTGCTCGGTCACAGAGTCGGTCATGTAGCCCTCGCGCTCGGCAGCCTCGCGCAGATATTTCAGCCCTGTCTCGCACACCTTGTCGTAGCTGAAGCGGGCCGGGTCGATGAACGCCTTGAAGTCGTTGAAGATGCTGTCGGTTACCTCGAAATCGTCGGCCGAGCCTATTCCTTCCGGATGCTCCGAGGCGTAGCGGGTGGCGTAGTCAAATGCCCAGTTGTCGGCGATGATGTTGTATATCAGGCGGTTCATGGGCTTGTTTTCGACCTTTATATCGGGCGTAATGCCGCCGCCGTCGCGCACCTCGCGGCCTGCGCGGGTGTGGTACACGTTGGTGAGGCTGTCCGGGATGCGCGCCACGGTGCCGTCGGGGTTGCGGTGGCTGTAGTCAATGGCCTGCACCAGGCGCCCGCTGGGGATGTAGTAGCGGCCGGTGGTGATTTTCACATAGCCGCCGTAGGGCATGGGGCGCGAGGTCTGCACCAGGCCCTTGCCGTAGCTGCGCTCGCCCACGATCACGGCCCTGTCGAGGTCCTGCATGGAGCCGGCCACGATTTCCGAGGCCGAGGCCGTGCCGCCGTCGGTGAGCACCACCAGGGGCAGGTTACGGGCCTGGGGCGACTGGGTGGTCTTGAATGTCTTGCGGGCGTTTTCATCTCGGCCGCGGGTGTTCACTATCTCGGTGCCTTTGTCCACAAAGTTGCCTGCCACCTGCACGGCGCTTTCCAGCAAGCCTCCGCCGTTGCCGCGCAGGTCGAGCACCAGGCCGCGCAGGCCGGGAGCCCGCAGTATTTCGGCCAGGCCGTCGCGCACCTGCCCGGCGGTCTTTTCATTGAAGGTGGTGACGCGGATGTAGCCCACGCTGTCGGGAAGCACGCCGTAGTAGGGCACGGGGTTCACCTTGATCACGCCGCGAGTGATATCGAACGTCAGCAGCGAGTCCTGGGCATAGGGACGGCGCACGTCCACGCGCACATGCGTGCCAGCCTGGCCGCGCAGCCGCTTGCTCACCTCGCTGATGTCCATATCCGGCCCCACGGTGTCGCCGTCGATGCGCAGGATGCGGTCGCCGTGGCGAATGCCGGCCTCGCGGGCCGGCGAGCCCCACTGCGGCTCGGTGAAGAGCACCTCGCGGCCGCGGCGCTGGATGGTGCTTCCCACGCCGCTGAACTGGCCCGAGGAGATGGACAGCAGCTGGTCCTGCTCGTCGGCGGGATAGTATTCCGTGTAGGGGTCGATACTGCCCAGCATGGCGTCGATGGCCGTGCGCATCGACTCCGTGGCGTCGATGGTGTCGACGTACTGCGTCTGCAGCTCCTTGAACAAGGCGTTGAATATGTGCATATTGCGCGCCACCTCAGATTTATTGCTGCGGGTGGGCGACGCGGCTGTGGCCGAGATGATGAGCAGGGCCACGGCTGCCAGCGATAACAGAATTTTCTTCATTTCGTTACGGCGCTAAGATTGGAGAGATGTGGTGTGTGCTTCGATGTCGCGGCCCAGGAACACGCTTGCGCGCGACGCAAAGGCGGCGGCATCGTCGGTGGTGTAGTAGAGCGTGCGGCCGCCGCGGCTGATAGCCGCCTCGATGTCGCGGTGGCGCTCAAGATAGTCGAGCAGGCTTGAGGCCACGATATGGCCCTGGCACACGAGCTTGATGCCGGCGGGCACGGCCGCCCTTATCTTGTCGTAGAGCAGCGGATAGTGGGTGCAGCCCAGGATGATGGTGTCGATGGCGGCATCGCGCGCCAGCAGGCGCCCGACGGCCTCGGCCACGAACCAGTCGGCCCCGTCGCTCGCGGCGAAGCCCTGCTCCACGATGGGCACCCACATAGGGGCCGCTTCGGCCACCACGCGGAAACCCGGGTGGAGCTTGGCCACCTCGATGTCGTAGCTGCCGGAGGCTACCGTGCCGGGAGTGCCCAGCAGGCCCACCACGCCGGTGGCCGACAACTGCCCCACGGCCTCAGCCGTGGGGCGTATCACGCCCAGCACGCGCCGCTCGGGCGCCATGTGGGGCAGGTCGCGCTGCTGGATGCTGCGCAGGGCTTTGGCCGAAGCGGTGTTGCAGGCGATGATCACCAGCGGGCAATCGTGCTCGAAAAGCCAGCGCACAGCCTGCAGCGTATAGGCATAGACGGTGTCGAATGAGCGGGTGCCGTAGGGAGCCCGGGCGTTGTCGCCCAGATACAGGAAGTCGGCGGCCGGGAGCGCGCGTTGCAGCTCCCTGAGCACGCTCAGACCTCCGAAACCGGAGTCGAAGACGCCTATAGGACCCCGTGGCAGCATCAGCCTATGCGCTCGCGGATGGCTTTTGTCTCCTCCTCGTAGCCGGGCTTGGCCAGGAGGGCAAACATGTTGCGCTTGTAGGCCTCAACGCCGGGCTGGTTGAAGGGGTTCACGCCCAGCATGTAGCCGCTGATGCCGCAGGCTGCCTCGAAGAAGTAGATGAGGCTGCCCAGGGTGCGCTCCGTAAGGGCGCCGATGGAGATGAGGATATTGGGCACGCCTCCGTCGATGTGGGCCAGGCGTGTGCCCAGCTCGGCCATCTTGTTCACTTCGTCCACGCGCTTGCCGGCCAGGAAGTTGAGGCCGTCGAGGTTGGCGTCGTCGTGGGGGATGCGCACTTCATGGTCGACATTGGCCACGGATATAACGGTCTCGAAGATGCTGCGCTCGCCGTCCTGAATCCACTGACCCATGGAGTGCAGGTCGGTGCTGAAGTCGACGGCTGCGGGGAAGATGCCCTTGTGGTCCTTGCCCTCGCTCTCGCCGTAGAGCTGCTTCCACCACTCGGCGAAGTAGTGGAGGCGGGGGTTGTAGTTGACGAGTATCTCGATTTTCTTGCCGGCGCGATACAGTGCGTTGCGCGTGGTGGCATAGACCTCGGCGCTCTTGTCGGCACCGCTCAGGATGGCCTTCTGGCGCTCGCGGGCGCCATCGAGCAGGGCCTTGATGTCGTGGCCGGCCACGGCGATGGGCAGCAGGCCCACGGGGCTCAGCACGGAGAAACGGCCGCCCACGTTGTCGTCGATCACGTAGGTGGTGTAGCCCTCCTCGGTGGCCAGCGTGCGCAGGGCGCCGCGCTTGGCATCGGTGATGGCCACGATGCGGCGGGCTGCGGTCTCGCGGCCCACGGCGGCCTCAAGCTGGGCCTTGAGCAGGCGGAAGGCGATGGCGGGCTCGGTGGTGGTGCCGCTCTTGCTTATCACCACGATACCGAACTGCTTGCCGGCGAGATACTCCTGCAGGTCGTGCAGATAGTCTTCGCCGATGTTGTGGCCCGCGAATACGATCTGGGGGCGGGCCTCCTTGTTGTACACATCGAAGGGGTTGCCCAGGGCTTCAAGCACGGCCTTGGCACCGAGATAGCTGCCGCCGATGCCTACGACTACCACCACCTCGCACTCGCCGCGCAGGCGTGCGGCGGTGGCGTTGATGTCGTCCACCAGGCTGTCCGGGGTGTTTTCGGGCAGGCGCACCCAGCCCAGGAAATCGTTGCCGGCGCCGGTGCCTTCTACGAGAGTGGCAACGCTTTCGCGCACTTCCGAGGCCATGGCCTCTATTGCTTTCTGACTCACGGCGCCCAGGGCGTCGGTGATGTTCACGTGTATGTTGTTCATGACTTTGTGATTGTTGTTTTTCTTCTGCAAAGGTAGTAAAAAATGCCGAGAGTGCAAAAAGATAAACAGCCCCGCCTGCCGCAACTGGCAGGCGGGGCCGCAAAGGTTGCTATCTGGGGCCGGGGCCGCCGGGCCTGCCGGGACCGCCCGGGCCACCAGGAGGCGGACCCATGGGACCGCGCCAGCGGTCGGCGTTGCGGTCGCGCGGCTGGTCGCCGCCCTTGAAGGTGGTGAACTTGTAGGTGAAGCTCAGCATGAAGTAGCGCGTCAGCGAGTTGTAGCGCGTGTCGTCGATGTAGTTGGCCGTCACGTTGCGGCTGATGTTGCTGCGCTGCTGCAGCAGGTCGTAGGCCCGCAGCGACACCGTGGCGTTGCGTCCCTTCAGGAACTGATAGCTCAGCGATGCGTTCCACATCCATTCGTTGGTGTCGAAGCCGGCGGCGTAGCCCGAGGTGGAGGTGCAGCTCAGGTCGGTGTTCACCACCAGCCCGAAGGGGGCATACCACGTGGCGTTGAACGTGCCGCCGTAATTGTGCACCGTGCGGCCGGGCTGCGACGGCAGGCTGTTCACCACGTGCTGCAGCGAGTAGTTGGGCCGAAGCTCGAGCTCGAGCGACGTGGGGCGCCAGGCGAAGCTGAACGACTCGTTGAGGTTGAGCTGGCCGGACACGTTGCGGTCGCCGTTGTTGAAGCCCACGCCTCGGCCGTAGTAGGCCATCAGGTGGTTGTTGAATGTGAAGGTGCGGTTGCGCAGCGGCTGCGAGTACATGGCCATGGCGCGCACGCTCCACACGCCGTTCACGTTGGCATAGGTGGTGGTGCGACCGCCTGTGGTGCTGTCGAAGGTAGTGCGGCTCACGATGTTGTTCTGCGTCATGTTGGCCATCACCATGGCCATGATGCTGCGCTGTGCCTCGGCGTTGAAGTCCTGGAAGCGCAGGTTCAGGTTGTGGGTGAAGGTGGGCTTCAGGTCGGGGTTGCCTATCACGATGTTCAGGGGGTCGGTCTTGTCGGCCACGGGCTGAAGCTGGCTCATAGAGGGCTGCGACGAGCGCCCGTTGTAGAACATGTTGAGGCTGCGCTGCTTGTTGAACTTGACGCGGAAACGCAGGAAGGGAGCGAAGTTCAGCACGTTGCGCTCCGGGATGGACCGCGCGTCGTTTATCAGGTCGATGCTGCGGCTGCTCTGGGGCACCAGCGACAGGCCGGCCTCGAGATTGGTGACCTTCGACACGTGCTTGTAGCCCAGGCGGATGTCCTGGTTGAAATAGGTGTTGCGGAAGCGGTTGCTCAGCTCGTCGTTGAATATGAGCTCCTCGCCCACGAGCGGCTGGCCGTCCCAGCCGTCGGGCCACTCCACGGGGTGGTCGTAGGTGAGGCGGTCGGCGTTGTTCCAGCGGTAGTTGATGGTGTAGGACAGCGTCAGGAAGTTGCCCTTCTTCACATCGCCCAGCGGCTCGGTCCAGCTCACGCGGGCACGCATCGAGTTGCTCCACGTGTGGTTGTCGGTCCACTGGTCGTAGAGGTCGGTGGAGTCGGCCAGCTGGAAGAAGCGGTTCCACGAATAACTGTCGGAGCGCTCGCGCACGTTGCTGAAGCTATAGTTGGCAAATACCGAGAACGAACGCCCGCGGTGGCGCCGGAAACTGTGGTTGTAGATGAACGTGCCGCCGAATTCCACCGACGTGCCTCGCGAATCGTCGGTGTTGAAGCTGCGGGTCACGGGGCTGCGCAGCGCGTCGCCGGCCGATGTGAGCGACGAGTCGTTGCTGTGCGAGTCGTTGCGGTTCCAGGAGAAGCGCGGACGGAAATCCACGGTGTTGAACGAGTCGGGCTTCCACTGCACGCGCAGGTCCACACGCACGTTGTGGCCCTTGTCGCGGGCGTTGCGGCCGCTGTTGTAGTACGATGTCGAGTCGGCGAAAAGATACTGGCGGTCGGTGAGCTGGCGGGTGTCGCGGTCGGAGTAGCTGTACATCACGTCGCCGCCCACGCGGATGATTTCCTCCTTACCCACATTGAAGTTCAGGCCCAGGGCGCGCGACGTGGTCACGCCGCGGCTGCCGCCGAAGCGGCGGAAACGTCCCGAGGCACCGTCGCCGAATCCCATCTCGTTCACGTTGTTGGTGCCACCGAGTAGCGTCAGCTGGTTGCCGTTCCAGAAGCGGTTCACGTTGAACGACCCCTTGTAGCGGTCGTCCGTGCCGTAGCCGCCCTCGACGGTGCCGAACCAGCCGTTGTTCATGCCCTTCTTCACCGTGAGGTTTATCACCGTCTCCTCCTCGCCGTCGTCAACGCCGGTGATTCTGGCCAGGTCGCTCTTGCGGTCCACCACCTGCAGCTTGTCCACCATGTTCACGGGCAGGTTGCGCGACGCCACGGTGGGGTCGTCGGCGAAAAACTCCTTGCCGTCGATGAGTATCTTGCTCACGCTCTTGCCGTTGGCCGTGATTTTGCCCTCGTTGTCCACCTGCACGCCGGGCAGGCGCTTGAGCAGGTCTTCGACCACGGCATTGGGCTGCGTCTTGTAGCTGTCGGCGTTGAACTCCACGGTGTCTTCCATCACCTTGATGGGGGTGCGGATGCCCACCACCGTGGCCTCCTTCAGCATGATGGAGCCCGGCGAGAGCAGCAGCGTGTCGAGCCGCATGTTTTTCTGAAGGTTGACATTGCGCGTCTGTGGGGTGTAGCCCACATAGGAAGCCTCCACTATGTAGCGGCCGGCCTTCACGCCCTCGAGCTTGAAATTGCCGTCGATGTCGCTCACGGCAGTCTTCACGATAGCGCTGTCGCGCTGGGCCAGCAGGCGCACCGACGCCTGTATCAGCGGCTCCAGTGTGCCGCTTTCGGCCACTGTGCCCCGGATATTGAATGCGAGAGCCGCCGCAGTGGCCGAAAGAGCCATGGCGGCCGCACATATCCGCAGGAATGAATGTTGCATTGTGTTTCTTGAGATTTGACAATCTTTAAGACTATTTTTAACAAAAAGGTTTAATTCACGGCCGTGTTTTTTAAATTTTATTTACAATTTCAACCGTATTTCAAAATAAATCGTTACTTTTACGCGTTGTTTCAAAAGCCAACACATTTATACAATTATGAAAAAACTTATTTTATCTATCGCTGTCGTTTTCGCTCTGGGAGCTGCGGCAGTATCGTGCAGCAAAGCTGCCGGCGACTCCGCTGCCGACATGAAGTCGAAAATCGAAAACTGCACCAACCCCGACAGCATGCAGGCCTACGTGGAGCAGGCTAAAGCCTATGCCGAAAAACTCGTAGCCGAAGGCAAAGTCGAGGAAGCCAAGAAGTACCTCGAGCAGATTGAACCCGTGGTAAAGGACAAGGCTCCCGCCCTCACCGGCGTGCTCGCCACCGTGCAGACCGCCCTCGACAAGGTGAACGACACCGTGGGCCAGGTTGAAGACGCCAAGGATCAGGCCGCCGAAGCCGCCGACAGCCTCAAGGCTTCCGCCGAAGCCGCCAAGGAGCAGGCCGCCGAAGCCGTTCAGGACGCCAAAGACCAGATCAACGACGCCAAAGACGCAGCCACCGAAGCTGCTGCCCAGGGCAAAGAAGCCGTCAAGCAGGGCGCCGAAGCCGTCAAAGGCCTTCTGAAATAACCCCTACCCCCCATCCCATCCCGGCCGCCGGCTCCCCCGGCGGCCGTTTTTTCGGATGAGTGAATCACAGAGCCCCTCAAGGCTTTCTCTTTCAACATACCAAGAAGGAATGTTTGAGGTCACAGATTGTGACCTCAAACGATATTCCGCCCCTCAGTTAATGACTTCCATCGCATTAATAAAACTATATGCAATATCAATTATTATGACTAATTTTGTGTATGGAAATGACGAATAGTAAAAATCACCTCAATTTGCAGTCGGATACAGTAGACGCCCGGGCATTGATTCCTGTACGTATAGAATCGCTCATACATATAATTCGCAACCAGCAGGTCATGCTTGATTCTGACTTGGCAAGACTGTACGGGGTGGAAACTAAAGCTTTGAACCAGGCAGTTAAACGAAATATTCAGCGTTTTCCCGAAGATTTCATGTTTCAGCTGACTAAGGAGGAATGTTTGAGGTCAAAAATTGTGACCTCAAACGTAGGCCGCGGCGGTTCCAGATACATGCCGCGCGTCTTTACGGAAAATGGTGTGGCGATGCTAAGCAGCGTACTGCGGTCCGATAAGGCCATTGAGGTCAACATCAATATTATGAGGGCATTTTCAGCCATGCGTAATTTCCTGATGAATAATGCGGCAATCTTTCAACGCATGGACCAGCTGGAAATGAAACAATTAAAGACCGACGAGAAAGTCGACGCCATCCTGGATAGACTCGGAGACAATGACAGGCCGAAGGAGGGCGTCTTTTTCGACGGCCAGATATTTGATGCATACATTCTGGTGTCCGATCTTATCCGCAGAGCCCGCAACAGGATAGTCTTAATCGACAACTATATTGACGACTCAGTGCTGGTACAACTTTCAAAACGCCTTCCAGGCGTCGATGTGGATATATATTGCTCCCATGTTTCCAGGCAGTTAAGCCAGGATATCGCAGCCCACAACGCTCAATATCCGTCGGCCTCACTCCATAAGTACACTAAGGCCCACGACCGCTTCCTCATTATCGACGAAGACGTCTATCATATCGGCGCATCACTCAAAGACCTGGGAAAGAAATTGTTTGCATTTTCTAAAATGGAGGCTATTACCGGCTCTGAGCTCATTGCCAAACTATAGAAGCACCGGCGTTAGCTTTATACATGGTAGTTCAGGTATATATCCAGCCATCCAGGCACCCATAGAACCATTTGCGCGATTGAGATGTTATGTTAATAAAAACATGACTATGACAAGAAAAGAACTCATCGACATTATTGCTGCAAAAGTTGCAGAAGTCGTCAGCAACCCCCGCCCGTGGGGCGAAGACCCTCAGATAAGCATCATTCCCACGACACTTATGGTGGGCGTCCAGCGACATAAGGACGCCGAGCGCTCGATTGCATTCAGCGACTACGCCATCGAAGCCGATGCCGCCCAGGACGGCGACTATTCGGAAGATGCCGCCGATTTTCAGTCGGCTTCCGACCCCGACCTCTACCCCGTGGGCCTCTTGATCGACTACGCCGACAGAAAACCCGACATTGACAAAATCCGCAAACTCGTGGACAAATACATCCCAGAGGAGGCCGAAAACCTCTACGCCGAGTAATCCCCCGGACTCCGTTGGTCTGCTAAAGGAGTCCATTCTCGTTCTACTCCACTCGAAGTTTCTCTAAGGAATCACATATCTCATGACCATTTTCACACGCACACGCGATTCTAAACTATGCCTTCCGAAGAACATCTTCAATCTCGTGCCTGGTCTTTCCAATTTCGCAAGGGGCCTTTTCCTTGCTGAATAATTCAATTTGCTTATCGCCTATTCGGCTTAAAGCAGCCAATTAAGTAAGCGCTTAGTAACAATCGCATCCTTTAGGATTCGATTGTTACTTTACCATGATTTTGCCAGTCAACTGCTACTATCTTGTTGAACAGTACAAATAAATCCTTTTCCCTCATATCACTCTTTGTTAATTTTCCAATGGCCGCCTTTCTTTGGCCCAATACGCTTTATTAGATGTGACATTTTAACAATCTCACGATCTATTGTCGGAGCACTAACCCCTATTGCTTTCGCTATTGAATCAAGACTAATTGTAGGATCCTCCTGTATTAATTTGAGAATATTACGCTGACGCTGAGAGATTTTTTTAGCATCATTTTTAGCATCATTTTTAGCATCATTTTTAGCATCATTCCCGCTTATAGGAAAATCATTGTCTTCTGCCTTTCTTTGTATGGCTGATTTAAGGGGGAGGGAGACGGTGGCGATGGTGCGGTCGCTTTCGATTGTTGGACGTGTGCCTGTCAGAGTCTCCCAGCTTGCAAGTTTATTCATGCCGTATCCGGCGTTTTCGGCTATGCCGACAAAACGGAATAGTTTGGCTATGGTTGGGTTTCTGAGCTTGGAGTAAATCTTGCCGAGTATGTCTTTAACGGGGAGCGGGAAAGCTCCTCCGTTCATGAACTCGATGTGGTCGGTATAGACACGGATGCAGGAGCGCAGCGAATCGAAGTGGTCGCAGTGCATTACCATGTTGGCGAGTGCTTCGCGGAGAACTTTGTATTGACTCTCGTCTGTTGTGGCAAAGCCATCGTCCTTGATATGGATAGGAGCATCAACGAGTGTGCGGAAACGGCGAAGAATGATCTGAACCGCTTCCCAGATATTGTCCTGCTCCGGAATGCGGTATGTGTATCTCACTTCTGCCTGTTGGATTGTCGGTCCCGGAATTTCGATGTAGTCAACGCAGAATGTCGGCACATAACGGAGGACGTAGGGCGCTTTGCCGAACATCAGGAGTCCGGCATACGTTAGCAAGCCATTTCGGGTGATATTGACCTGCTCGCAGAACTCGGCATCATCCACCTCACGGAGATTTACAAGATTCTGAGTCTGGCTGAGAGCGAAACGATAACTTTTCAGAGTATTGAGATTCAGCATTTCAATACTTGTATCGGGAATAGTCTCTTCGGTTTTCTTGCCGAAGGATTGATCTCGGAACATTGCACGGATTTCTCCCTCAGTTGCCCGTTGATCTCCGCTACCCATGCGGATAAACGTGTTGATAGGACTGCCGAAATACACCGGCTTCAAATCAACCTCCGGAACATAAAACGCGAGGAGTTTCTTTCCTTCAATGTCGTATTGCTTGGAGGTGACAGCCAATCTTTGATTGAACTTCTCTGAGCGCAGAGTGCCAAGAAAATCCTGTTCAAGTTTCTCGATGTTGTCCACCCCTTGAATCTCAAATTTCTTTCCAGACTGTTTCACTCCGAGCACAATCCATCCGCCGGAGGTATTCGAGAATGCGCTGACGCTTTCCCAGATATTCTTCGGCAACTCGGATTTTGCGGTCTTGACCTCAAAATCTTCCCATTCTATGTCGTGCAGCTTCGCTACGAGCTCGTCCTTAGTCATTTCAATTGCAAATTTACGAATATTCTGTTAATATCCTTTTATCTTTAAGCGTAGACTTCCCAAATTAAGGCACTCTCCCGAGGAAAAAGACACGAAAAAGGGCCGGCTCCGCCTATGTGCGGCTGCCGGCCCTTTTTGTGGTATTTCCCTAACAGATATTTTATTGCGGGGGCCAATCTCTTCGATGCATTTGTTTTTTTGGAATTATATTACTAATTTTGCAATGACAAAAGCAACATAGTCATGAGAGTTATTACCGAGGAACCCCTAAAAGCCTACATTGCCCGCTTTCCTGATACACAGACTGCATTGCAAATGTGGCTGAAGACAGTTAAGAGTGCAAATTGGACATGTTTCGCCGATATAAAGAAAGACTTCAACAGTGTAGACAATGTTGGCAATCAGCACTATGTCTTTAATATTCGGGGTAATAACCATCGACTGATTGTAGTGGTGAAATTCACGATCAAGTGGGTATATATTCGTTTTATCGGAACCCACAAAGAATACGAAAAGATAGACGCATCAACAATTTAGCATTTACACCCACCAATGACAAAGATAGAAAACGAACATCAGTATCGCTGGGCTCTCAATCGTGTTGAAGAGCTGCTTCCCAAGGTGAATGACGATACCCCCTTGACCGATCCAAACAGCATCGAGCTTGAACTCATTTCGGGGCTGGTAGCCGACTATTCCGATGAGCACTTTTCCATCGGCGAACCCACCTTAGTAGATATGCTGAAATTGCGCATGTACGAAATGGGACTAACGCAAGTGGCGCTCTCCAAGCTCATTGGCATCAGCCCGTCCAGAGTGTGCGAATACCTTTCCGGGAAAAAAGAACCCACTCTCCGGCAGGCGCGCATCATAAGCAGCAAGCTTAATATCGATCCGTCGATTGTGCTTGGGGTGTAGAAATTTCATCTACTAATTATGGATAAAATAGACGAATTAGCCAAATTCATCCTGGAGATTGCCGACAATCTTTCCATGGGTTTTAGAGTGCGCTATAATCTCGAGACGCTGGAATGCGGCTACATCAGTGAAACACGTTTAGACGAGTATCGCGAATACCTCGACATGGATGAATTGCCCGACGACATTGAGGAGGAACTCCCCGAATGGCAAGTCGAAGAGCTGAAGGATATAATCCGCACTCTGGGTCTTCCCGATTGTATAGACCCGCCGCGCACCGGGCAGCAACTGGATTGGATGGTCGATTTTGCCAATGAGAACATGCAAGGCAATGCCTTTTGCCGGGATGTGCAGCGGGCGTTGGACAGCCGCCATCCCTTCGGGGCCTACAAAAACGTGATGACACACTACGGGCTGATTAAGAAATGGTACGAGTATAGGGACAACAAGTATAACGAATATGTGATTCGCGAGCTCGGTATACGTAAAAAATAAGGGGCGACCGGCGCGGGATTCAAGTCCCGGCAGGCCGCCCTTTGGGATGGGTGGGACAGTCGCTTTACTTGCAGCTGCAGCCGCAACCCATTTTGCTTCTCACTTCGCTCTTGAAGGCCTCGAACTGCGAGGCAAACTGTGCGAAGAGAGGATTTTCGGCGTTTTTCTTGATCACATGATGCATGAAACGCATGGCCAGGACGAATTCCTTGGCGTGCTTGTCCTTGGCGAAGCCCAGCGACTTGGCCTTTTCAACCATGGCGGCGATGTCGTGATGGCCACCGAAATTGAAGTTCAGGATCTCGGCCATCTTGCCGTCCTTGGACTCGATCATGTTCACGTAGTACGATTTCTTTTCTTTGTCCATAACTGTAAGTTTTATATGTTCGTTATTTATCTGTTTCTGCATATAAAACGCCCGGAGGCAGCCGTGGGATTATAAAGAAACCATAAGAAATACTTAATTATCAAAAACGCACCAGCGTCTTGGTGCCGTTTATGATATAGATGCCGGGGCCCGCGGGCGCCGGAAGCTTGCGGCCCGAAAGGTCGTAGACTTCGGCGGGAGCGGTGTCGGGTTCTATGCTGTCGAGGCCGGAGGCCGTGCGGTCGATGCGGAAGTAGATGCGGTCGCTCACGGCGTGGCCGGCGTTGTATATCAGCGCGATATACTCGCCGTCCTTGAGCTCGCTCAGGTCGGCGTCGATGCTTCCTTCGGTGCTTTCGCCGGCGGTGAGATAGGCGCGCTCGGAGCTTTTGTGGTATATGTCGTAGCCGCCGTCGCCCGGGAAAATCAGCAGGTCGAGCTGCGAGAAGTACATGCCGGCCGTGCATTCGAGCTTGTAGCCGAACACCACACTCTCGGGCGCTTTCACGGGGTTGTCGCCCTCGAGGCGGAAGTCGGACACCTTGAATGCGGTTTCTTCGGTCAGGGCGGCCACCGTCACCTCTATCGGGTCGCTCACGGCGTGCCCGGCCTCGTCCTTGAACACAAGGCTGTAGCGGCCCGCGCTCAGCTCCTCGTCCTTCACGGCCGCGAACAGCGCGATGTAGTCGGCCACGTCCTCCGTGCCCCGGGGCATCACGTCGAGGGGGCGGAACTTCGACGTCGCCACCTCGGTGCCGTCGGCATCGAGCAGGGCGGGCGTCACCGTGCCGTAGTATTCCAGGTCGCTTTCGTTCACGGCCTTGAACGTGAGGGGCAGCTCGTGGCCGGTGTAGATTGTGGCCGGCACATCTATATCGGCTATGGTGATGGAGGCGTTTCCGGTGTCGGAAATCGTGGCCACGCCGCCTGCAACCACGGCGGTGACGCTACGGGCATAGCCCACGGGCATGCGCACGTCCAGCCACTTGCCGTCCACTTTCAGGGCCGGGGTGATGGTGTAGGTGCCGTCCGGCAGTTCGGGAAAGCGCACCTGCAGGTCGTAGCGGCCGTCGTAAGGGTGATACCCCTCCACGCTCGGCCCCTCGGCATAGATGCTCTCCGTGGCGCCGTCCTCCTTGAATCTCATGCCCAGCAGCGAACCTGCGGGCATCGTCGAGAGGCTGTAGTTGAAATACTGGCCCCCACATCGGAAATCGTCGCCTTCCTTCACGGTCGTCACGTCCGTAGTGAACGCCACGTTGTTGTAGAAAAGATACACGGGCATGTCGCCCTCGGCTGCCGGACGCATCCCCAGGGTGGCTATCTGGCTGGTGTTGAAGCCGCCGGCGCCGCCACCCACGCCAAGGTCGTCGGGGTTGAGAGCCGTGAGCAGGAAATAGCCGTTGCTCAGGCCGCCCCAGCCCCAGTTGAAGTGGAAATAGCCGTCGCTGCTGTACCCGTCGCATATAAACTGGTGGCCGCCGGCCGTGCCCGCGCCGCTGTACAGCACGGGGTGTCCGGCGCTCAGCTCGGCGTAAATCATGTCTTCCCACTCATAGTAGCCGTAGTAGGCGCGGTTGGGCATCCACAGCGACGGCGAGTAGCCGAAGATGTCGATCAGCGAGCTGCCCATCGCCATCGTGGCCGCGCCGCTGCCACCGGGCTCGTAGTGCATGTCCACACTGATGCCGCAGCCCAGCATCAGTCGCGCCACCGCCAGGCGCGACTCCTCGCTGCTGTTGCGGTCGTAGCGGTCGGTCATCAGGTCCCACTCGAAGGTGGTGGTCTCGTAGTCGAAACTCAGCTCCTCCTCGCCCGGGCGCCACAGATAGGAATGCGTGCCCTTGCCGTGCTCGGGATAGTTGTAGAACTTCATGGCCTGGGCCATCGCCGTGGCCACGCAGCCCGTGACGGTCTCGCGGCCGTCCACCTTGGGGCACAGCTCATTGTAGGGCGCCTCCTGGTTCCATTCCGTGGCAATGAGCGGAGCTATCTCCGCCTTGGCCTCCCGCGCGGATGCCTGCGTTGCGGCGGCGCCATGTGTCTTTAGATACTCCAGCTCAGTGTTGTATTGTTCCATCCACCCGGCCAGCGCGGGGTTGCCCGCGGGGTCAAACACGCCCTTGTCGGCATAGGCCAGCACGGCCGGAGCATTGTCGAGGGCCGGAAGCACCGCAAATCCTTCGCCCCCGGAAAACACATACAGGTTTTTCTCCGTGGAAATCAATTTCATGGGCGCGCCATGCCGGCCCGCCGGCGCGCATCTCCGCGCCACAGCCGATTCATTCATTCTTGCGAGCGCCTGCTCGGGACTCACGTGATGTGCCCTGGCCACGCCGCCGGCCATAATGAGGCAAAAAATAGCGAAAAACCTGTTCATAGTCGAGTGGTGAATGTTTATCAAAAGTAAAAATTATCGATACGTTTTTAACAATAATTCACCCACCCTTGTTCACGCGTAACTATTCAGCTATACTAAGCCATAAGGAGAAAACTCGCGCAGAGGTCATGCACAGCAAATTTGTTGTGTTTCTTCTGGGATTTTTGGCCTTTTGTATCTTGTTGTAGGCGGGGTGCCATGCGGGGGGGGGGGACGCTTGAAAAGCGTCCCCCCATGGCTTCGCGCGCCGCGTGTTACGCGCTGGTTTTCGGCTCCTTAAAAATTACTCTGCGCCTCTGCGCGAGCCCCATCCCAACAAACGCACGAAAGCCTCTTAATTTCAGCGGCTTTCCAAGCGGTAAGACAGGGATTCTTTCTCGCTGCGCTCGAAAGCGCTAAAGCGGTGACGAACCCCAGGGTTCTCATCCCGCTTTCACGCAAAAAGAGCCGCAAGCATGGCTTGCAGCTCTTTTTTTGCGGAAAGACAGGGATTCTTTCTCGCTGTGCTCGAAAGCGCTAAAGCGGTGACGAACCCCAGGGTTCTCATCCCGCTTTCACGCAAAAAGAGCCGCAAGCATGGCTTGCGGCTCTTTTTGCGGAAAGACAGGGATTCGAACCCTGGGTACCCGTAAGAGTACAACGGTTTTCGAGACCGTCCCGATCGACCGCTCCGGCATCTTTCCTTGCGGTTGCGGATGCAAATTTACGACATTTTTCTGACGCGGCCAAATATTTCGGGCATATTTTTCGGCACATGACGTATTTCCGGTGCATAAGATAGAAAAATAGACAACGATAAAGTCCTGTAGGGGCGCTCCATGGAGCGTCCGCGGCTATCCATAGTGCGCAAATCGTTGGATATTAAAATGTTACCTTGCCGCACCGCCGGACGCTCCATGGAGCGTCCCTACAGGATTACGCGTTTGACAACAGTAATTGTTACATTGCTGCTCCTATGCACCGGAAGAAAGGCTTGTGCCGATTTTTCTGCTATTTTTTGCAGACTGATGTTGCAGGGTCGTGTTATTTTCAGTAATTTTGCCGTGATATTATTCTCCCTACGACTATACCCTCATGAAACTATATACCTACCCTCAGATTCAGGCCATAGAGGCTGCCACGCTGGCCGAAACCGGCATGTCGCAGGCGGCTTTCGACGAGCGCCTGGGCGCGGGCGCGGCGGCCGCCATCGGTGCCGTGCTGGCCGAGTGCCGCTGCAATGTTGTGGTCTTTGCCGGGCCGGGCCGCTGCGGCGCGATAGCCCTGACGGCCGCGCGGCTGCTCGCGGCCGAGGGGAAGCGCCCTGCGGTGTTCTTCTTCAACATCCGCGGCACATCGGCCGCGCCCGACACCGCCGCCGCCCGCGACGCCTATCTGCAGGCCTGCGGCGACGAGGGTTTCGTGGAGGTGACGGGGCAGTTCAACATGCCGGAGCTCTCGAGCCGCGACCTGGTGGTGGACGGCCTCTTCGGCAGCGAGCTGCAGCGGCCTCTGGGCGGCGCCTATCAGTCGCTGGTGCAGCTGATAAACGAGAGCGGCGCCCGCATCGTGGCCATCGACATGCCTTCGGGCCTGCCGGCCGACGGCGCCCCGGGCCTCATCAACCGCAATATCATCCACGCCGACATCACCCTGGCGCTGGGCACGCCGCGCTTGGCCTATTTCCCGGCCGAGAACGCCGAGCTCGTGGGCCAGTGGCAGACTCTCGACGCGGGCTTCTCGCGCAGCGTATCGGCCAACGTGGAGGCCGACTTCTTCCTGATAGAGCGCAAGCAGGTGCGCAGGCTGCTGCCGCGCCGCCGGCCCGACACCTCGAAGGCCGACTACGGCAGCGCCGTGATCTTTGCCGGCAGCTACGGCATGATGGGCGCGGCCCTGCTGGCCACCCGCGCGGCATTGCGCTCGGGCTGCGGCAAGGTGACGTGCCACGCGCCGCGCTGCGGCTACTACGTGCTGCAGTCCGGCGCGCCGGAGGCTCTGTTTGAAGCCGACGGCGAGAATCTGCACATAGGCGAGATTGAGCTGCGGCGCAACTACAACGCCGTGGCGCTGGGCCCGGGAATGGGCACGGCCGACGCCACCATCGACGCCCTGGAGTCGTTTCTCAAGGTGGCCAACAGCAACAGCCGCGCCGTGGTGCTCGACGCCGACGCCCTCAACTGCATAGCCATGCGCCCCACGCTGCTCGACTATATCCCGGTGCGCAGCGTGCTGACGCCCCACGCTGCGGAGTTCGACCGCATCTTCGGGCGCCAGCCGGGCCCTGACGCCCGCCTGGCCAAGGCCATCGACGTGGCCCGCTTCCATAAAATCATAATAGTGCTCAAGGGCCACAACACCGCCGTGGTGCGACCCGACGGCAAGGTGTGCTACAACTCCACCGGCACCCCGGCGCTGGCCACGGCCGGCACGGGCGATGTGCTCACGGGCCTCATCGCGGGCTTCATGGCCCAGGGCCTCAACCCGGAGCTGGCGGCCTCGGCGGCGGTGTATGTCCACGGCCTGGCCGGCACGCTCGCCGAGAAGACCCACGGCTCCTATGGCGTCACGGCCGGCGACGTGGTGGACAACATAGGTCGCGCCATAGCATCGATAATAAAATGAATATGAAGAAAATAGCAATATACACCGCCCTCGCGGCCCTCGCGGCCCTGCCCGCCGCGGCGCAGAACACCCAGCGCCTCACGGCCAACAAGGCATCGGAGTATGCCCTGATATACACGCTGCCCAAGACCGCGCTCGACATCACGCTCGAAGCCGAAATCACGGAGAGCACGCCCGGCGAGTTCTACAACTATGCCAACCGCCACTTAGGCATCACCGACGCCATCCGCAAGCCCTCGCGCACGGCCACGCTGCGCTCCGTGACGGTCAACACCCACGGCGAGCCGGACGATGCCTCGCGCTGGCAGGTGCAGTTCAAGGGCGGCTCGTCGCCCTTCATCGAGCTCGACAGCCGCGGGGTGCCCGTGGCCGTGAACACCGAGGCGCCCGAGCGCCCGGCACCCGTGCTGCCCGTGGCGCAGGCCGCCGCCCCCACCGCGCTCGAGACCGAGGCCGCGCGCCAGGCCGTGACGCAGGACATGACGCGCAGCACATCCACCTCGAAGCGCGCCGAGCTGGCAGCCCAGCGCGTGTTTGAGCTGCGCGAGATGCGCAGCGACCTGCTGAGCGGACAGGCCGAGAACACCCCGCCCGACGGCCGCGCCATGCAGCTGGTGCTGGACAACATAGCGGCCCAGGAGGCGGCGCTCACGGCCATGTTTGCCGGAACCACGAAGACCTCCACGGCCGTGCGCACCTTCACGCTGGTGCCGGACAGCAGCGAGATAGACCGCATGGTGCTGGCCCGCCTCTCGCCCGTCGACGGCATCGTGGCGCCCGACGACCTGGGCGGCGCGCCCGTGACCCTCTCGCTGCGCATCGACCGCCGCGCCACCCTGCCCGTGACCGACAAGGGCGAGCCCAAGCGCTTCCCCAAGGGCGGATTTGCCTACAACATCCCCGGCGATGCCACCGTAGAGGTTTCCTACGGCGGCAAGGTGGTGGCCTCCGTGCCCGTGCAGCTGTCGCAGCTGGGCGTGACATTCGGCCTCGACCCGGATGTGTTCACCGACAAGAAATCGCCCTCGCTCCTCGAACTCGACCCCGCCACCGGAGCCATCTCGCGGCTGGCACCGGTCGCCAGATAGCGCCTTATGTTCGAGACCCTCGCCACACTCCTGGGCTACGGCTGGATGTACTATATCCTTGCATCCATCTATGTCCTCACGGTCGTGGCCATCGTGGGGGTAATCATCTCCGAAAACCGCAACCCGGTGAAGTCGCTGGCGTGGGTCACGGTGCTGCTGCTCATGCCCGTGGCCGGCCTGGTGCTCTATCTCTTTTTCGGCCGTAACATCAAGAACACGCGCATGATATCGCGCCGCAACCGCCGGCGCCTCAAGAAGCGCGAACTGCGCCACCCGCGCGGGGCGCGCACCGACGGCCTCACGGCCGAAAGCCGCCAGACACTCCGCCTGGGCCACTCCCTCACGGGCGCGCCTTTCCACCCCGGCAACACCATCGAGGTGTTCACCTCCGGCGCCGCCAAGCTCGAGGCGCTGAAGGCCGACCTGCGCGCCGCCCGCGAGTCGATATGCATCCAATACTACATCTTCGCCGACGACGCCACGGGCCGCGAGCTGCGCGACATACTCATGGAGCGCGCCCGCGCCGGCGTAGACGTAAAGCTCATCTACGACCACGTGGGCTCGTGGACCACCCGCTCGTCGTTCTTCAAGGAGATGCGCCGCGCGGGCGTCAAGGCCCACCCCTTCTTCAAGGTCACCTTCCCGCAGCTCGGCACCAAGCTCAACTGGCGCAACCACCGCAAGATATGCGTCGTGGACGGCACCGTGGGCTATATCGGCGGCATGAACATTGCCGACCGCTACATCGACGGCGGCCCGAAATTCGACACCTGGCGCGACACCCACGCCCGCGTGCAAGGCCCCATCGTGGCCTCGCTGCTGAGGGCCTTTGCCGTGGACTGGGCCTTCATGGGGCAGCCCCTCATCGACGACGTGGCCCGCATCCCCGAGCACGTCGACGAGGCCGACGTGGGGATGCAGGTGCTCACCTCCGGCCCCACATCGCAGTGGAGCGACATCGAACTGGTGTTTCACCGCGCCATAGCCTCGGCCAAGGAACGCATCTACATCCAGACCCCCTATTTCCTGCCCACCGACAGCCTGCTCAAGGCCTTGCAGGCCGCCGCGCTGTCGCACGTCGACGTGCGCGTAATGATACCCCGCCGCAGCGATTCGGCCATGCTCACCTACGCCTCTGAGAGCTACATAGCCGAGTGTCTGCGCGCCGGCATCAAGTTCTACCAGTACACGGCCGGAATGCTCCACAGCAAGACCATAGTGATAGACAGCGAGATGTGCTCCATAGGGTCGTGCAACTTCGACTTCCGCAGCTTCGAACACAACTTCGAGGCCAACCTCTTCATCTACTCGCCGCGCATCAACGCCCGCATGGTGGAGACGTTCCGCGCCGACATCGCCTGCTGCCACCGCATCGAGCCCTCGGAGTGGCGCCGCCGCCCCCTCGCCCGCAAGGCCATGCAGTCGCTCCTGCGCCTGCTCAGCCCCATCCTCTGAGCCACCCGCGGGCGACCCACCCCTGCGTCATTGCCACCTGGTTTATAGTTGTTTATATATTTCTCTGCGCCTACTATAGAACAAATATATGATGGCGTCTGGGAGAGCATGCCCGCGTCGCATATAACGACGCGCCGGAGAGCGCGTCCCGAGACATAGCCGTGGGGTAAGCGCAGCGCACCCCGCGGTCGTCTGCCTATTCATTTATAATCCG
>CAYUUN010000031.1:0-27781 GCA_964447895.1 uncultured Bacteroides sp.
CTACCTCGCGGGGGTGGCGAGGGCGCGGGAGAGCGACTGGATGAGGGTGGCGTCGTAGAGGGCGGCCGCGCGGCGCGCCTCCGAGAGGATGCGCCACTGGCGCTCCGCCGCGCGATACTCGTCGCTCGCCTTGCCGCGCTCGCGGTCGCGCTCCGTGCGGAACTGCTGGCGCGAATTCAGCTGCTCAAGATAGGCCGCCACCACGCTGTCCAGCTGGTCGTCCACGGGCCAGTCCATGCTGTCGCCGTACACACGCTTGGCTATGCCGCGTATCAGCCCCGTATCGGCCTGCGCCTCGGCGCCCACCAGCCCCGCATCCTCCAACATCGCAGCCGTTTCCGTGAGGCCCCACGACAGCCGCGGAGCATATATCAGAAGCTTCCACGCGCCGCCGTCGGCCACGTCAATCACGCAGGTCTCGCTCAGCACCGCCGCCAGCCACTGCGACGGCTGCTGCACCGGCGCACTCCATTTCAGCACCATCGTGCCCGCCGCCTCGTCGACCATGTCTATGACGTCGGAATGCTCGAACGTGAGCGCCACCCAGCGCCGCAGCCGGCTCATCATCTCCTGCCTCGACGGATTGCCCGCCGCCGTGCCGCTCACACTCGACACCGGCTCCGGATCAATCACAAACCCCTGGGCCACCGCCCCCATCGCACACACGGCCATGATGACGACCGCAAATACTTTTTTACTCAATACATTCATAATGTGCAAAAATAATCATTTGCCCGCACAAATGCAAAAAAAGGCCGCAGCCACCCTTGCGGGAGCTGCGGCCCTGTATTGGTTGCGGCAAGCGATTACCAGCCGGGGTTCTGTTGAAGTTCAAAGCCGTGCTCTTTGTAGAGATCGATCTGGCCCGAACCGATGGGATAGAGATATTCACGATCGTTGAAGATGCGATCCTTTCGGCCTGCATTAGAAACGTTGCTCTGGATGTAGCCGTCGGCATCGACGTAAACACCGGCAAGATCTTCTTCATCAACATTGCTCAGGTTGGCACCCAGCATGATGTTGGGATAGTTGCGGGTGTCGAGTTTGTCAAGCTGGTGCCAGCGGATAAGGTCCCAGTAGCGGATGTTCTCGTCCATGATGAGCTCGCAGCGGCGGCAGCGGCGGATTTCCCACAGCAGCGACGACACGTTCATGTTGTTGGCGGGGTCGTTGATTGCGCTGAGCTCGGCCACGGTGCGGGTGGGCAGGCCGGCGCGCTGGAAAATCTGGTTGATTGTGTTGTTCAGGTCGGCATCGGTGAGTTCACCCAGTTCGGCCTTGGCCTCGGCGTAGGCGAGTTTCACGCGTGCACCCCAGAAGATGGGAGCGCAGGTGTAGCCGCGGCCCTCGGTGGTGGCGTCGGACTTGGGAATGTTCACGTTGTTGAACTTCTTGATCATATAGCCGGTGATAGAGGTCTGCGCGTTGGCGTTCGGGCGGGCCCACTGCTTGGCGCCGAATGCTACGATTTCCTCAACGGTCTTCGACAGGCGCTCGTCGCGCACGGCCAGTGCAGCGGCAATGCTGTAGTTGCCGTCGGCGTCAAGCACCGCTGCGTCGTCCTTGTTCTCGGTGGTCTTGGCCAGAGGCATACCGTCCTTGAAGAGGTAGGCGTCGAAAGCGTCCTTGGTGATACCGCCGTTCATCTGGTTGCAGATGTAGGGCACGAGCGAGTTGGCAAGCTGGCCGGAGGCATAACCCTTCATGAAGATGATTTCGGGGTTGGAGGTGAGGCTGGGGATGCCGTCCTGAGCGATGTAGTAAGAGTTGTAGAGGCTCTGGTAGTCTTCGCACAGGGGGTATTTGTTCATCACTGCAGCTGCAGCCTTGGCTGCTTCACCGAAGTACTGCTTGGCACGGGCGTCATCGTTCTGATGATACTTGGCGAAGGCACCTTCGAAAAGGCAGATTTCAGCCTTCATAGCCTGGGCCATGTCGTTGGACCACTCGATCTTGCTCGACTCCTTGATGATGTTGTCAACAGCGAAATTGAGATCAGCCAGCACATAGTCCATCACTACGTTGCGGTTGGTGCGGGGGGCATACATTTCCTCGCTGTCCACGTTGAGCACACCCTCGATCAGGGGCACATCACCGTAGCAGCGCACAAGGTCCCAGTACTGGTAGGCGCGGTTCAGGCGGGCGATACCCAGGGCATTGTTCTTCACACCCTCGGGCAGTGTGCTGCCTTCAACACCTGCGATGATGGTGTTGATGCGGCGCAGGGCGGTGTAGGTCGACGACCACACGCTCGACGAGGTGGGAACAACCTGGAAGTTCCATTCAGCGAAGGCCATGCCCACGCCCGACTGCATGAATGCGGTCTGGTCGTCGGAGAGGCCGTGGTTGTAGAAGTTGGTGCTCCAGGTGGCGCCGTTGCCGTAGCCGGTGTAGTAGCCGTAGAGGCCGTTGAGCTGGAGGTTCACGTTGTTCTGCTCGTTCCAGTAGGCCGGCTGGTTCACCTGAGTCTGGGGCTGAAAACGATCTCTTTCAAGGAGGTCGTTACAGCCGGTGAGGCCGATGGAAGCAACAGCAAGAGCTCCAAATATGATATGTTTTTTCATATTGTTGTTTCTGTTGAATTGATTAGAAAGTTACTTGAATACCGAACGAGTAGCTGCGCATCATGGGGTTCGTGCGGCCAAGGGCACCATAACCGTTGGTTGCACCGCGGGCCGATGTGGACAGCTCGGGATCCATACCGTATTTGCCTGCACCGTTGTAGATGAAGAAGGGATTCTCGCAGCTGAAGTAGATGCGGGCGCGCTGTATGAGGGCGTGCTTGGTGATCTCGTAGGGCAGCGTGTAGCCCAGGGTAGCGGTCTTCAGGCGCAGGTAGGCCATGTTGGTCAGGTAGCGGTCGCTGGTTGTGAAGTTGTTCATACCCTGCACGAGTGTGTTCGTGTTGTTGGCGGGGAAACCGAAGCAACCGGGGTAAATCACGGGGTAAAGATTGTTCTGGTCGATTTCGTAGCCGGTGATTTCGAAGGTCTCCGGATCGTAGATATACTTGTTGTAGCCGGCTTCGATCTGGTGCTGGTAGAGGGGGTTGCCCTGGCCCTGAGCCTGGATTACAGTGAAGGTGCTCAGGATAGACATCTTGCGCTTGCCCACGGCCTGGAAGAACAGGTCGATGTCGAAGCCCTTCCATGCACCGCCCAGGCGGAACGAGTACTCATAGCGGGGAAGAGCGTTGCCTATTACCTTCAGGTCGCCATGGTTGTGCAGCGAACCTGCGGGCCACCATCCCTGCTTGGGATCATCGGGAGAGAGGCTGGGATCCTTAAGGAACTGAGCGGCTTCGGGATGCTCGGCTATGTAGGCGGCGCGGTTGCCCATGCCGGGGTCGGCTGTACCGCAGTTGATCACGCCGTCGCCGTTGAGGTCCTTGAACTTAACGTCGCCGGGACCGAATACGAACGGAGCTTTCGCAAACAGGCTCTGATTGGGTACGTCGGACTTCATTTCCCATACGCCATCATCATTCTTGCCGGTAAAGTCGCTCACTTCGAAGAAGCGGTCGAATTCAAGACCCCAGATGTCGCCGTAGGTCTGACCTACGTAGTAACGGTCGGTGTTGGTGCCTACGCCGGGACGCCACGAATAGAGCGTAAGGTTCTCGTTTTCCCACTTGGTGACTTTGGTGCGGGCGTCGCCGATGCTGAAGTTGGCAAATACCTGGGCGTCGCCGAAGCTGTGGTTCCAGCTGATGCCGAGTTCCCAACCGTTGGTGCGGAGCTGGCCGGCATTCTGATAGGGAGCGCTTGCGCCCAGAGTCTGGGGCAGCTGGGCACCCGGGCCGAGCATGTCTTTGGTGAGGCGGCTGTACCAGTCGAAGGTGAGGTTGAGCGAGTTGTTCAGGAAACCGAGGTCGATACCCACGTCGGTGGTCTGGATGCGCTCCCAGGTGAGGGTGCTCGATACGAGCGAGGGAAGACCCTGGCCCTTGATGAGGCCCGAACCTGCACCGTTCACCCAGTTGACGCTGCTTGCGGCGGCAATGGTGGAGATGAAGCGGTTGGCACCAACGGCTTCGTTACCCACCTGGCCCCATGAGAAACGGAGCTTACCGTTGCTCCACCAGCTCTTCAGAGGCTTGAAGTAGCCTTCCTCGGAGAAGCGGTAGCCTGCGGAGAAGGAGGGGAAGAATGCCCACTGGTCGGCTGCGGGGAAGCTGCTGGAACCGTCGTAGCGGCCATTGGCTTCCAGGAGGTAGATACCCTTGTAGTCGTAGTTCACACGGCCGAAGAAACCGGCGGTGGAGCGGCGGCTGTCGCCGGAAGTGATAGCCATGCGGGTATAAAGGGGATTGCCATCTTTGTCGTAAGTAAGACCATCGGTGAGGCCCAGGCCCGGTAGAGAGGTGTCCAGGAGGTTGTATCGCTGAGCGGAATACTGGTCATATTTATATTCCTCGGCGTTACCACCTACCATCACCTTCAGGTTGTGGTCCTTGGCAAAGGTCTTGGCGTAGGTGGCGTAGACGTTCACTGTCCAGCGGGTGCTTTCCGAGGAGTTCTTATAGGCGTAGGTATCCAAAGAATTGGCGGGCGTAGTTTCCGCATTGCTGTAGGGATACTCGCCGGTGCCCCAGTTCCAGGGCAGCCAGGTCCACTGAGGCTTCGTATACGAAGAACGCATGTTGCGGATATCGTAGGTGAAGTCGGCATGCAGGGTCAGTTCGGGGAGGATTATAGCGTCCATCCAGGCCTGCAGGCGCATCTGGCGGGTGCGAGTCTCGTCGAGGTTACCCTGCAAACGGTCGGCGATATCATTCTTGGTGCTGTATTGGATACCGGTCACGGGATCGGTGATGTAGCCGTAGCCTTCCTCATACGAGGGCCAGCGCCACACATACTCGTAGGCGTAGCGGTTGGTCCAGGAGTCGTCGTAACGGCGCTGCGAGAAGTTCATGCGTGCGCCGGCTTTCAGGAACGAGAACAGCTCGGTGCTCACGCTCATGTTGGCCATGTAGCGGTGCATGTGGTCGGGGTTGTAGTTCTGCAGGCCCTGCTTTGCGTCGTAGCCGAAGCTCAGGCGATACTGGGTCTTGCCGCTGGTGCCTTCAACGGCCACGTTGTGCTTGCTCGAGGGAGCTGCGCTGTTGAAGAGGGTCTCGTTCACGTCCCACATGCCGTAGTGGTACCACTGGCCGGTTTCGGGGTCCTGAGCATAGTCGCCCACGTTGTCCCAGCTCTGGAAGGGCTGCAGCTCGCGGTAGTCGGTATAGCCCTTGTAGTTGTGCTGGGCTTCCCATGCCTTCACGTAGGGGAGGAGCTTCGAGTACTCCATGCCGGAAACCTCAGTCTTAAGGCCTGCGGAAGCGCCGGTGCGGGCATAGGCCTGCAGCGAAGCCTCGATACTCTGGGAGTTGAGTGCCATGTGGGGATACATCGTGGCACCGCTCCATGCGAAGTTGTTGCTGTAGGAAACCTTCACCTTCTCCTTGGTGTTGGCGTTCTTGGTGGTGATGAGGATCACACCGAAGGCAGCGCGGCTACCGTAAATCGAAGCCGAAGCAGCGTCCTTCAGCACGCTGATGTCCTGAATGTCCTCGGGGTTGAGGTAGGCCAGGTCGTCGGAGGCCACACCGTCGATGATGATAAGGGGGTTCGACGTCTGGTTGTTCGACATGGTTCCCACACCACGGATGTTGATGGTGGAGCCGGAAGCGATACCACCGTCGGTGTTGGTGATGGTGAGGCCGGGAACGGCGCCCTGCAGGGCCTTGGTTACGTCCTGTACGGGGCGGCTGTCCATTACGCGGGCTACGTCCACGGTGGCGACGGCGCCGGTAAGGTTGGCTTTCTTCTGTGTGCCGTAGCCCACGACCACGAGCTGGTCGAGCTGCTCGGTGGTGGGCTGCAGGTAAACCATCATGCCCTGGGCGGCGGCCAGGGTTTCGGTCTTGTAGCCCACGTAGCTCACCTGCAGCTGCGTGCCGGGAGCTACCTTGATGGTGAAGTTACCATCGAAATTGGTGGTGACGGCATTTGCCTTCACACCCTTTTGCATTACACTTGCACCGATCACGGGCTCGTTATTTTCATCGAGAACCTCCCCTATATATTAATGTGTAGCCGGCGCCTGCTGTCTGCAAAATGTCTGCGAGATGAGCTCGCGCTTCATGCCGTCGTCGATGGTGCGGTAGCGGGCGAAGGCGGTGCTGCCGTCCTTGTGGCCGCTCATGGCCCCCACGATGCACGGGTCGCGGGCCTGGCGGTAGAGGTTGCCTATGAATGTGCGGCGCGCCAAGTGACTGCTGGCCACCTCGTTGATGCAGCGGTGGCTCTCCAGCAGGGTGCGCGGGTCGAGCACCGCCACGCTGCGCGTGATGCCGCAGGCCGTGAGCACGCGGCGGATGGCCCGGTTGTAGCGGTCGGCCCCGCTGCACGGCAGCAGCCACTCGCCGCCGGCGTAGCGGGCCACGATCTCGGCCGCTGCCGGGTGCAGCGGCACGCGCACCATGGCCGGCCGCTCGCGGTGGGTCTTCACGGCCACATATTCCAGCGTGCCGCAATTCACGTTGCTGGGCCGCAGGCGCCGCAGGTCCGACACGCGGCAGCCCGTAAGACACTGAAACACAAATATGTCGCGCTGCCGCGAGAGCTCCGCGCTCTCCAGCCGGCCGCGCGCTATGGCGCTCACCTCCTCGATGGTCAGATAGTAGGGCGTGCCGTACACCTCGCCCGTGCGCAGCCTGAAAGCCGCCGCCGGCGGCATGGCGCACACGCCCGCGTCGGCCAGCCAGCGCACCAGCGCCCGCAGGCGGCTCAGCATCGAGCACAACGTGTTGTGGCCCCGCGCCTTGCACGCCGGGTTGTGCATGTGCTCCGTGCGCAGGAAGGCCACGAAATCGGCCACCGTCTCGGCCGTGAGCCCCTCGGGCGTGTGCACGCAGCGCCGCGCGCGGTCGAAGCGCTCCAGCGTGCGCTCCAGCGTGGCATACTGCCTGCTGCGCGCCTCCGACAGCTCCCGCATGGCCACAAACTCCCGCACCCACGCCGCCAACGGCCTGTGGTGGCGCTCCACCAGCTCCCGCAGCCACGCCGCCGAAATATCCTCGCGACGCGCCTCGTGGCACGCCTTAAGCAGCTGAGCGCGAAGCGCATCCAGCCGCCGGCACTCCGCGCCCGGCCACGCCGACGCGTCCACCATTATGCCCGAGCGCAGCCGGTATTGCCGCCGGTGGTCCACCGTGAGCCGCATATACACCTCGGCGCGACCGCGATAGTCGCGCCGTTTCGACAGAGAACATACAATCTTCATAGTCTTTTATGATATTTAGAAACACATATAAAGATACAACAACCATCGCGCCCTGTCTGCAAATTGTCTGCACCCGGAAAGCGGCGCCTGTCAGACATGTCAGACCCGTCCGACCCGTCCGACAAGTCCGACCTGTCCGGCTCCCGCCGCAAAAAAACCGCGCGGAGAATTGTTAAAAAGTTTAAAAATGTTTTTAAGTATCGAAAATAAGTGATAAATTTGGCAACTGTAAGGGGCAGTTTACGCCCTCATTTAACTAATATTTTTTAAAACCTTCTAAATTACTGCAAATTAGCTTAAGAAAAACGAATACACCACCACCTTAAATCAAAACCGCTTAGCGTGCCACATCTCGGGCACACAAGTCAAAAACTACCGACAAACCACCAATACTATTAACTATATGAGAAAACAACTGTTTGTGACCATGCTTCTGGCATGCGGAATGCCCTTCGGCAGCAGCTTCGCAGCTTATGCCGAACCCGCCCCGCAGGCCCAGAACCAGACTGTCGCCACAATCACCGGTACGGTTCTCGATGAGAACAACGAGCCGGTGATTGGTGCAAGTGTAATGCAGAAGGGCGTGAAGGCCAATGCCGTCACCACCAACTTCGACGGTAACTTCACCATCAAGGTAGCTCCCGGCACTCCGCTTCAGGTGAGCTACGTGGGCTACAAGACCGAGACCCTGGCTGCCGCCCAGGGCATGATGGTGTACCTGCAGCCCACCACCGAGCAGCTCGACCAGCTCGTGGTCGTGGGCTACGGCACCCAGAAAAAAGCCAACCTGACCGGCGCCGTCGCCACCGTCGACGTCGCCCGCGTTATGGACAGCCGCCCCACCACCGACGTGGCAAAAGCCCTGCAGGGCGCTGTTCCGGGTCTTACCATCACAACTGGTGATGGCGCCATCAATACCACTTCCACGATTAAGCTCCGTGGTACCGGTACTCTTTCCAACAGCCAGAATTCTTCGCCTCTGATTGTTGTGGATGGTGTGCCTGTGGACGACCTTAGCTTTGTAAATCCTGACGACATTCAGGACATCAGCGTGCTGAAGGATGCTGCTTCCAGCTCTATTTACGGTACGCGCGCTGCCTTCGGTGTGATCCTCATCACCACGAAGACCCCCAACGCCAAGGACCGTGTGAGCGTTAAGTACACGAACAACTTCGGCTGGAGCCAGGCTACGACCCTCCCCGAGTTTTCGGATGTACCCTCGCAGCTGCGTGCGCTCATCCAGACCAACAACCGCCACCAGGTTGAGTCTGAGCTCTTCGGTATGTATCTCGACAAGATGCTTCCCTATGCCGAGGCTTGGCAGGCTCAGAACGGCAAGCCCCGCGGCTACGGCGAGCTCCGTCCTTTCCAGAGCTGGGAGAATGTGGGCGACTACTATCAGGACCCTGTTTCGGGTGCCACCATGTACTATGCCGACTGGGACGTTACGGGCATCATGTATAACAATGCTGCTCCCAGCAACAAGCACAACGTGAGCATCGAGGGTGCAAGCGGCAAGACCAACTATCGCCTGGCTTTCGGCTATGATAGCCGTCAGAGCCTGATGACTTATCGTCCGGACCGCATGCGTCGCTACAATGTGAACGCCAACATCAACACCCAGGTGGCTTCCTGGCTGAAGGTGGGCGCTCGCTTCAGCTGGAGCGACAAGGTGTTCAATGGTCCCAACACCTGGGGCAGCGGTGGCACCTACACTTATATGTGGCGCTGGGGTTCGTACTTCAATCCCTATGGCTACCGCAAGGCCAGCAACGGCGAGAACTATGAGTATCGCATGATTGCTGCCCGCGAGCAGAGCGGCAACTACGAAGATGTGGCTATCGACACCCGTATGCAGGCATATTTCGACGCCACCATCATCAAGGGCCTTACCCTGCACGGCGATTACACGTTCGATGTGATTAACTACGACAGAACCAAGGATTATCAGCCCGTTTATGGCTGGAACAACTGGACTAACACCGCTACCAATCCTGAATACATGGTGGGCACAAGCAGCACTTACGCCGAGCAAGCCGCTTCGCGCAGCACGCTGTGGACCGTAAACGTATACGCCACCTATGAAAATTCGTTCAACAAGAACAACATCAAGGTGATGGTGGGTGGTACTGCCGAAAAGTACAACTACAAGGAGCTCACCGGCCAGAAGAACGTGCTGGGTGACCTTCTGAAGCCTTATATTCCCCTCGCAACCGGCGGCGACAAGGGTACCAACATGAGTGTGGGCGCCGATTTCAGCCACCGCGCGACTGCCGGTTTCTTCGGACGTATCAACTACGACTACAACGGCATCTATCTCTTCGAGGCAAATGGCCGCTATGACGCTTCCAGCCGCTTCCCCGCCAACGACCAGTGGGCATTCTTCCCCTCGTTCTCTGCCGGCTATCGCTTCACCGAGGAGAACTACTTCAAGAACCTCAAGATTGAAAACATCCTGAGCAACGGTAAAATCCGTGCCAGCTACGGTCACATCGGCAACGAGGCCATCGGCAGCAACATGTTCCTTGCCACCGTGGCCAACGAGACTTCCTACTGGCTGAACGACGCTGGCCAGATGCAGGCCATGTTCTCGACCCCGAAACTGGTGTCGTCTTCTCTCACCTGGGAACGC
This sequence comes from uncultured Bacteroides sp., assembly GCA_964447895.1. Classification (GTDB taxonomy): domain Bacteria; phylum Bacteroidota; class Bacteroidia; order Bacteroidales; family Muribaculaceae; genus CAG-873. The sequence continues at coordinate 9,902 of CAYUUN010000031.1, forward strand.
GTAATCACCACCGACGTGGGTCTCGACCTGGGCTTCTTCAACAACAGCCTGAACCTCACCTTCGACTGGTTCCAGCGCGACACCAAGGATATGCTTGCTCCCGGTAACACACTGCCCGCAGTGCTCGGTGCTTCGGCTCCCATGATGAACAAAGGTCACCTCCGCACCCGCGGCTGGGAACTCGGCATCGGCTTCAACCACAGCTTCGGCGACGCCGACATCTACGCCAACTTCAGCATCTACGACGGCAAGACCACCGTGGTGAAGTACAACAACCCCTCCATGCCCATCAACGGCTTCTACGACGGCGCTGTTTACGGCGACATCTGGGGCTTTGAATACGACCGCTACTTCGAGGAGAGCGACTTCGCAGGCAAGGATGAAAAGGGTGCCTGGATTTATAAAGATGGTATCGCAAGCCAGGTGGGCCTGCAGAGCGGCAGCTTCGTTTACGGCCCCGGCGACATCAAGTTCAAGGATCTCGACGGCGATGGCGTCATCTCCGGCGGCAACAAGAACATGATTGAACTCAACGGCGTAACCTACATTCCCGGCCAGGCCGGCTACGAGGCAGCTCTCGCCAACGAAGACCACACCACCGTGGCCGTAGGCTCAGCCAAGAACCATGGCGACCTCAAGGTTATCGGCAACGCCACTCCCCGCTACGAGTACTCGTTCCGCCTGGGCGGCGCATGGAAGGGCTTCGACATCGACCTGTACTTCCAGGGTGTGGGCCGTCGCCACTACTGGACCACCTCGGCATTCGTAATGCCTTTCACCCGCGGCGCCGATGCCACCTATGCCAACCAGAACTCCTACAACACCATGGAATTCGACGGCTACAAAATCGTGGGCTACAATGTGGATCAGAACAACAAGTACCCCTGTATGTATGATGGCGCAGCCAATGCCGGCACAGTGTCCAACGTAGCTCAGGGCCGCTACAACTTCTATCCTCAGGACCGCTACCTCATGAACATGTCGTATCTGCGTTTCAAGAACCTCACCTTCGGCTACACTCTTCCCGCCGACCTCACCAAGAAGGCATACATCCAGAAGGCCCGCGTATACTTCAGCTGCGACAATCCCTGCCTGATCTACAACGGCATGAAGGACTATCCCATCGACCCGGAAATCGGTTCGCAGTGGAAGACCACCAGCTCCTACAGCAACGGCACATTCGGTCGCACCGATCCCATGATGCGCACCTATAGCTTCGGCGTGCAGGTAACTTTCTAAACTAATTCTCGACTATACAATGAAAAAACAGATAATTTTTGGTCTCATCGCCTGCAGCGCGGCCCTTACCGCCTGCGAGGACTTCATCGATGACAACCGCTATCCCATCGCCATCGAGATAGACAACCCCTTGTTCTGGAACGAGGCATCCAACTGCGACAAGCAGTGCGACCAGCTTTACAGCTACTACTCGGGATACGGCCGCGGCAACACACTGGGCGAATTCTACTTCCAGACACTGAGCGACGACCAGTGCGGCGGCGGCTTCGTGCAGTGGAACAACACGAACGTTCCCGCTTCGTCCAGCAACTACAGCTCGCCCTATCAGGTGATCCGCCACTGCGAATATATCATCAATGGCGTAGAGGGTTGTGATCAGCTTCCCGCCGACCGCAACCATTACATCGGTATCGCACGCCTGAACCGCGCTCAGCAGTACTTCAGCCTCGTGAAGATGTACGGCGACGTAACCTGGGTGGGCAAGATTGTCGACATCACAGATGAAGGCATCCTTGAAGGCAAGCGCGACAACCGCGATGAAGTGATGGACAAGGTTCTCGACGACCTCAACTTCGCTTGCGAAAACATCAAGAACCAGAGCGGCAAACTGTCGTGGAGCAAGGATATGGCAAACGCAATCAAGAGCTATATCTGCCTCTGGGAAGGTACCTTCTGCAAATATCGCACTCAGGCCGAAAACGGTTATGCGCCCGACCAGGCCCGCGCAAAGAAATTCCTTGAAGAAAGCGTAAAAGCCGCCGAAAACGTGATGGCCCAGAGCTACGAAATCAACGACGACTACGCCACCAAGTACAAATCGCTGAGCGCCGACCTGCTCAAGAACAAGGAAATCATCTTCATGCGCAACTACCTCGACGGCGTGCTCATGCACTCCACCGAGAGCTACACCGCATCGTCCACCATCATCAGCGGTCTCACAAAAGACCTCTTCGATGCTTACCTCTTCGCCGATGGCCTGCCCAAGGCTCTCACCAGCTGCGACACTTCCGACAAGGGCGAAATGGGTACCGATGGCTATCTGCACATCGACAACCTGCTTGCCGTTCGCGACAAGCGTCTTGCCGAAACCACCGACCCCTGCGTGTACTATCCCGGCTTCTCGTGGAACCGCAGCGGCGCTGCCGGCCTCACCTCCAGCTCGGGCTACGGCGTAAGCAAGTTCGACAACGTGAATATCACCCCGCTCACCGCACGCACCAACACCACAAAGAACTTCATCTGCGCTCCCCTGCTGTGGCTGTCCGACATCTACTGCCAGTTTGCAGAAGCCAAGGCTGAACTCGGAACCCTCACGGATGCCGACCTCAACAACTCCATCAACAAAATCTTTACCCGCAGCGGTCTTCCCACCCGCACCGTGGCCGAACTCAGCGCCATCAACGACCCCGCCAACAACATGGGTGTAAGCAGCCTCATCTGGGAGGTACGTCGCTGCCGTCGTTGCGAGCTCGTTATGGACAAGGGCTACCGCTACTGGGACCTCGTGCGCTGGCACCAGCTCGATAAACTCGACAACTCCAAGTATCCCAACATCGCACTCGGCGCCAACATGATTGCCGATGCCCCCAACCCCAACAGCGTTGAAACCGACGCGGCCGGTTACATCAAGGGCTACTTCGGTGGTGTTCGCACTTACGAGCCCCGTCAGTATCTCTATCCCATTCCTCAGGATCAGCTCAACCTCAACAAGAACCTGCAGCAGAATCCTCTCTGGAAATAATCGACAAGTCTGAAACCTAATATCCCTTCCCTGCAGGGGGTAGCTGCCGCGCGGCAGCTACCCCCTGATTTTTTTGTCGGACGGGTGGGACGTCAGGCGAGGGATTGCTTGATGAGGCGGGCTTTGGCGGGGCCTACGATGGCGGCGATGTCGGCCTCGGAGGCTTCTCGCACGCGCTTGGCGCTCTTGAAGTGGCGCAGCAGGGCGGCACTGGTGGCTTCGCCGATGCCGCGGATGGAGGCGAGCTCGCTGGATATCTGGCTGTGGCTGCGGCGGTTGCGGTGGTGGGTGATGCCGAAGCGGTGGGCTTCGTCGCGCAGGGCCTGGACCACGCGGAGCGATTCGCTGTTTTTGTCGATATAGAGGGGCACGCTGTCGCCGGGGAAGTAGATTTCCTCGAGGCGCTTGGCTATGCCCACTACGGCGATGGTGCCGCGCAGGCCCAGGTCGTCGAGCGCCTGCACGGCGCTGCTGAGCTGGCCCTTGCCGCCGTCGACCACGATGAGCTGGGGCAGCGGCTCGCCTTCGGCCATCATGCGGGAGTAGCGGCGGGTGATGACCTCGCGCATGGAGGCGAAGTCGTCCGGGCCCTCGACGGTGCGGATGTTGAAGTGGCGGTAGTCGCGCTTTGAGGGCTTGGCGTTGCGGAACACCACGCAGGATGCCACGGGGTCGCTGCCCTGGATGTTGGAGTTGTCGAAGCACTCGATGTGGCGCGGCAGCTCGCTGAGGCGGAAGTCGGCCTTCATGCGCTCGAGGGTGCGCTCGAGGCGCTCCTCGGGGTTGCGTTTCTCCATGTGCTTGAGGTCGTCGACGCGGTTCTGGCGGGCGTTGCGCACGCTCACCTCCAGCAGCTTGGCCTTGTCGCCGCGGCGGGGGATGGTGAAGGTCACGGAGGGCATCTCCACCTCCGGGGCGAGGGGCACGACCACTTCGTCGTATTCCACGCCCAGGGTGCGCTTGATTTCGTCCATGGCATAGGCCAGGAGCTGTGCGCGGCTTTCGTCGAGGCTGCGGCGGTAGCGCAGGGTGACGCTGCGCACCACGGCGCCGCGGCGCACGTGCATGTAGTTGATGTAGACGTCGCGGTCGTCGGAGCCGTCGTCGTCGATGCCGAAGACGTCGATATCGACGATGGTCTGGCTGACGATGACGCTGCGCGAGCGGTAGTTCTGCAGCAGGCGGTATTTCTCCTTGAGCTCCTGTGCCTCTTCGAAGCGCAGCTCGCCGGCCAGGCGGTTCATCTCGTCCATGAGATAGTCGGCGAGCTCGGCGGTGTGTCCGCGCAGAATCTGCTTGATGTTGCGGATGTACTCGCCGTAGGTGTCCGGGTCGATGGCGCCCGTGCAGCATCCGCGGCATCGCTTGATGTGGTACTGCAGGCACAGGTGGCCTCGGCCGCGGGCTATGTAGTCTTCGGTGATGGGCAGGCGGCAGGTGCGCACGGGGTAGAGCTCGCGGATGAGGTCGAGCACGGTGCGGGCTACGCCCACGTTGGCGTAAGGGCCGAAGTATTTCGAGCCGTCGCGGATGAGCTGGCGGGTGAGGAACACGCGGGGGTAGAGCTCGTTGGTCACCACGATCCAGGGGTAGGACTTGTCGTCCTTGAGCAGCACGTTGTAGCGCGGCTTGTACTCCTTGATCATGGAGTTTTCGAGGTCGAGGGCGTCTTGCTCGGTGGGCACGACGATGTAGCTCATGTCGGCTATGGCGCGCACGAGCAGATTGGTGCGTGTGCAGTCGTGGGTGCGGTTGAAGTAGCTGGAAACGCGGCGCTTGAGGTTCTTGGCCTTACCCACGTAGATGACGGTGCCCCGGGCGTCGTAGTAGGTGTAGACGCCGGGGGTGTCGGGGAGTATGGAGATTTTCTCTTCCAGCTCCGCCGATTTCTTGTGCATTGCCATGAGAGAGGGAGCGGGGGGGTGCTTAGAAACCGGAGATGTCGTTGATCTTGAGCCAGTCGTTTTCGGGGCCGCAGAGCAGGCGCGCGCCGGCGTAGGCCATGCCCAGGGTGTAGATGGTGGTGGCCACGTAGTCGCCGCTGGGGGTCTGGGTCATCACCAGGGCCACGTTGGGGCGGGTGGCGTTGCCCAGGTTCAGGGGCAGCAGCAGCGAGATGGACTTGCTCTTGGGATAGTAAATGGGGATGGCGCGGCGGTAGTTCCAGCGCAGCAGGCGCTTGGCGCTCTCGATGGCGCTCTCGATCTGCTGGCGCATGCGCGACAGCACCACGGGGTCGGCCTTGATGGCCTCGGCCAGCTCCTCGTAGAACTCGGGGGTGCGACGGCGGTCGTAGTTGAAATACTGCGGGCCGAAGAAGTTCAGGAAGTTGAAGGGCAGGCGGTTGCAGTGGTCGATGAAGTGGTCGAGATTGGGCACCGTGATGGAGCAGCGGTTGTCGAAGCTGAGCTGTGCGGTGGATTCGTAGTAGTGGGCCGGTTCGGGCAGGGTGGCGCCGAACTTGCCGGTCATGTCGAAGCGTCCCATGTCCTTGCTGCCCACGAAGGCCATGAATGTCCAAGGGCGGTTGTCGGTGGCGCGCTCGTTTTTCTTGAACAGGGCGTAGACAGGCTCGTCGTAGGGGTCGCAGAGGCCGGTGTTGAAGGTGGCGAAATCGCCTTTCACCATGATTTTGGGCGTGAAGCGGGGGTCGTCGCTGCCGGCTGCGTCTTCGTACTGCAGACGCTCGAAGGTGATGGTCAGGAAGTTCTTGAGCAGGGGGAAGGTGCCGGGGTCGCGGTAGCCGTAGTACCAGCGCTCGGGCCTGGCCACGGCTGCCAGCTGGGCAATGGCCACGTCGAGGCCGCGCTGGTCGCCGCGGCCGGGGAAGAAGGCAAAGTCGAGCAGCTTGTCGAGGGCTGTCTTGACGCGCGGAGCAGCGGGCTGCTCGGCTGCGGGGCGGGGCTGCCAGGGGGTGTCGGCGCGATGCTCGCTCCGGGGCTGGCGGGCGGGCTCGCAGGTGGTGGGCAGCAGGTGCAGGGCGTCGTCGTCGGGCAGACGCATGAATTTCTTGTTGGGATGGTCGGCATCGCCGCGCTCCTCAATCTCGAGATACTCGCCGTAGAGAGCGGCCAGCAGGTCTTTGAGCTTGAAGAAGCCGTAGTCGTGGAAGTCGAAGTCGCGGGCCTTGAGGGCGGGCGTGATTTTCACGAGCTCATACCAGCCGTCCGGGGCGGGCACGGAGGAGGTGATGATATACTCGAAGCGGCGGCGCAGGTCCACGATGTCGACGTCGCAGTCGTGGCGCACCACGGTGCGTGCCGGGCGCGGGTCGCGCACGCTGGCCGGCTGGCCGTATGGGTGGAGCGACGGCAGCGAGATGAAGTGGTGGGGCGAGTGGTCGGCATCGTAGCGGGCGGCTGCGGCATCGGCGGGATAGAGCTCGCACAGCAGCTGCTTGACGCCGCGGCCGCCATAGGCGCGGGTGTCGAAGCCGTCGGAGCGCAGGGCCTCGCCCAGGGTGGCCAGGGCGTAGTACTGCGACTGCGAGGGGGCCAGGCGGCGCTCGAGAATCTCGGTGACGCGGGCGCGGGCTTCGTCGAGCTGCTCGGGCGAGAGCGGGGGCAGCTCCACGGCAAAGATGGTGCGCACGGCCTCAAACTTGCGCGACGCCGGGTCGAAGGGCTCCATGGAGAACTGCGGCTCGAAACGGGTCTGGGGATTGATTTCGCGGAATGCCTCGCGCAGCTGCTCGGCCGTCACCGCGGGGCGGCCTTCGCCGGCCAGGCGGCTGTTCACATCGTCGAGGATGGGGGCGAATTCCTTGAAATTGGCTTTTAGCACAGGAGCTACCGTGTAGCTCTCTTTCAAAATTTCAACAAGGCTTTTCATTTAATTAATAAAAGCTTAAAGGGTAGTTTATTTAATAAAGGTGAGTTTACTCAGTGCAAAGGTAACGAAAAGAATGATACCGCCGCACGCTTTAAGATTTTTTATATCAAAGAAAATCGCCGGGTAATTGTTCAGCCAATTGAGAAAGAACGCGCCGGAGAGCGCGTCGCTTGCATTCCGTCTTTGAGGGGTGGACGCTTAAAAAGCGTCCCTCCACTGATTTTCAGCACTTTTCTTTTTTCTCTGGGGCGCTGTGCGGGCTATGCGGCGATGCCGGGCCAATAGGGTGAATCCGTAGTTTTATAAATAAATACCGCGAAGTTTTATAAATTTTGTGTATTTTTGTGGCAATGATTGAAGAAACGAAACAGCCCCTGCTGGGCATGAACCTCGAGCAGCTGCGCCGCGTGGCCGAAGAATGCGGCCTGCGGCCCTTCGCCGCCAAGCAGATAGCCCACTGGCTCTACGGCAAGCGGGCCGAGACCATCGAGGCCATGACCGACCTGCCGCTGCGCGCCCGCGAGCAGCTGGCCGGGCGCTACACCGTGGGGCGCACCGCCCCCAAGGCTGCCGCCGAAAGCGCCGACGGCACCGTGAAGTATCTCTTCGACGGCGCCGGCGGCCGCGACATCGAAGCCGTGTACATCCCGGAGGCCGACCGCGCCACGCTGTGCGTGAGCTCCCAGGCCGGCTGCAAGATGGGGTGCACCTTCTGCATGACCGGCCGCCAGGGCTTCCACGGCCAGCTCTCGGCCGCCCAGATCGTGAACCAGGTGCTGTCTATCCCGCAGAGCGACTCGCTCACCAATATCGTGTTCATGGGCATGGGCGAGCCCCTGGACAATTTCGACGCCGTGGCCGCCGCCATCGACGTGCTCACGGCCCCCTGGGGCCTGGCCTGGAGCCCGAAGCGCATCACCGTGAGCACCGTGGGCCACCTGCCCGGCCTGAAGCGCCTGCTGGAGGAAACCAAGGTGCACGTGGCCCTGAGCGCCCACACGCCCTTCTCCGGCGAGCGCGCCGAGCTGATGCCCGTGGAGAAGGCATGGCCCCTGGCGCGCGTGATCAAGCTACTGCGCGGCTACGACTTCGCCCACCAGCGCCGCCTCTCGGTGGAGTACACCATGTGGCAGGGCGTGAACGACGACATGCGCCACGCCGACGCCCTGGCGCGCCTGCTGCGCGGCACCTCGGCCCGCGCCAACCTGATACGCTACCACCGCCTGCCCGACGGCCACCTCGAGCCCGCCACCCGCGAGGCCATGGAGGCCTTCCGCGACCGCCTGAACGAGCGCGGCATCACCGCCACCATCCGGGCCTCGCGAGGCGAAGACATTGACGCCGCCTGCGGAATGCTCGCAGGCAAGAACATCCAAAAACAAGACTGAACGATGGAAAAACTCCTACGCGTGGGCATAACCCACGGCGACATAAACGGCATAGGTTATGAGGTAATACTCAAGACCCTCGACGACACCCGCATCCTGGAAATGTGCACCCCGGTGGTCTACGGCTCGGCCAAGATTGCCGCCTTCTACCGCAAGGCCCTGGACATGCAGCCCGTGCCCATGACACAGAGCGCCACGGCCGAGGAAATCCACGACGGCGCCATCAACATCATCAACGTGGTGGGCGAAGACGTCAAGGTGGAGCCCGGCGTGGAGACCCGCGCCGCCGGCGAGGCCGCCCTGGCGGCACTGTCGCAGGCCGTGGCCGACCTGCGCGCCGGCCGCATCGACGTGCTCGTTACGGCCCCCATCAACAAGCACAACATCCAGAGCGAGAGCTTCGCCTTTCCGGGCCACACCGAGTATCTCGAGGCACAGCTGGGCCTCGAGGGCGACAAGGCCCTGATGATTCTGTGCTCCGACGACATGCGCGTGGCCCTGATGACCACCCACATGCCCCTGAGCCGCGTGCCCGGCGCCATCACCCGCGAGGGCATCGTGGAGAAACTGCGGGTGTTCAGCCGCTCGCTGGTGCGCGACTTCGCCATCCACGCCCCGCGCATCGCCGTGCTGTCGCTCAACCCCCACGCCGGCGAGGGCGGCCTGCTGGGCACCGAGGAGCAGGAAATCATCGCGCCGGCCATAGAGGAGGCCCGCGGCAAGAAGATTCTGGCCTTCGGGCCCTACGCCGCCGATGGTTTCTTCGGCAGCGGCCTCTACCACCGCTTCGACGGCGTGCTGGCCATGTACCACGACCAGGGCCTCGCGCCCTTCAAGGCCCTGGCCATGGAGGCCGGGGTGAACTTCACGGCCGGGCTGCCCTACGTGCGCACGTCGCCCGACCACGGCACCGGCTACGACATCGCCGGCAAGGGCGAGGCCTCGGAGCAGTCGATGCGCAGCGCCATCTTCGCCGCCATCGACATCTACCGCAACCGCCGCCGCGAAGACGCCGCAACGGCCAATCCCCTGCGCCGGCAGTACTACAGCAAGGGCAACGACAACGTGGTGCTCGACCTCTCCTGAACGCCGTGAACGTCATCGACGCCATAAACGATTTTCTCTGGAGCTACGTGCTCATTGCCGTGCTGCTGGGCGGCGGCCTCTGGTTCACGCTGCGCACGCGCTGCGTGCAGCTGCGCATGATTCCGGAGATGATGCGCTCGCTGGCATCGTCGGGCACGGGCCACGGCCGCGGCATCAGCTCGTTCCAGGCCTTCGCCCTGTCGCTGGCCAGCCGCGTGGGCACCGGCAACATCGCCGGCGTGGCCATAGCCATCGCCCTGGGCGGCCCGGGAGCCGTGTTTTGGATGTGGGTGGTGGCCATCCTGGGCTCCGCCAACGCTTTCGTGGAGTCTACGCTGGCCCAGCTCTTCAAGGTGCGCGGCCGCAACTCCTTCCGCGGCGGCCCGGCCTACTACATCAGCCTGGGCATAGGCAGCCGCGCGTGGGCCGTGACCTTCGCCGTGCTCATCACCGCCACCTTCGCCCTGGCCTTCAACTCCGTGCAGTGCAACACCGTGGCCCTGGCGCTGGAGCGTAGCTTCGGCGTGGCGCCGCTCTACACCGGCATAGCCTGCGCGGCACTGACGCTGCTCGTCATCTGCGGCGGCGTGCGGCGCATCGCCGTGGTCAACCAGGTGGTGGTGCCCGTGATGGCCGTGCTCTACATCCTGCTGGCCCTCTACGTGGTGGCCACGCGCCTGCCCATGTTCCCCGGGGTGATGAAACTGATCGTCACGAGCGCCTTCGGCCTCGAGCCCGCAGCCGGCGGCGCCGTGGGCATGGCCGTGATGATGGGCGTGAAGCGCGGCCTGTTCAGCAACGAGGCCGGCGAGGGCTCCACGCCGAACGCCGCCGCCACGGCCACCGTGAGCCACCCCGTGAAGCAAGGCCTGGTGCAGACGCTGGGCGTCTACGTCGACACCCTGCTGGTGTGCACCGCCACGGCATTCATCATCCTGTGCAGCGGGGCCCTGGACACGGGCCTCACCGGCATAGAACTGACGCAGACCGCCCTCGACGCCGAAGTGGGCGCCGCAGCCTCGGTGTTCGTGGCCGTGGCCGTGGTGCTTTTCGCCTTCACCAGCATAATCGCCAACTACTACTACGGCGAGACCAACCTCGCCTTCATCCGCGACTCGCGCGGCCTCACCTACGGCCTGCGCGCCGCCACCGCGGCCGTGGTGCTCACGGGCGCCGTGCTGCCGCTCACCACCGCCTGGGCGCTGGCCGATGTGGCCATGGCCCTGATGACGCTGTGCAACATGCTCGCCATCCTGCGGCTGGGCCGCTACGCCATGCGTCTGCTCGACGACTACACCGCCCAGCGCTCGCGCGGGCTCGACCCTCAATATCATTCTTCCACCTGTCCCGACATAGCATCGCGCACCACGTGCTGGCCGCGGTGAACGGGACTCCCACCCCACCCACCTGACTCATGAAAATAGGAATCATCGTGGCCATGAGCAAAGAACTGGCCCTTCTACTTCACAACATCCAGGACGAAAGCCGCGTCACCGTCAACGGCCGCAACTTCTACATAGGCCGCATAGGCCGCCACGAGGTGGTGCTGGCACAGTGCGGCATAGGCAAGGTGAACGCCGCCGTGGGCACCCTCACGCTCATCGAGAATTTCCACCCCTCGCTCATCATCAACACCGGCGTGGCCGGAGGCACCGGCTCCGGCGCCCGCGTGATGGACGTGGTGGCCGCCACCGCCGTGGCCTACCACGACGTGTGGTGCGGCCCGGACACCGAGTGGGGACAGGCCGCCGACTGCCCCCGCCTCTTCGAGTGCCCCCTGCCCGAAAACGCCTTCCACGGCATCGACCTCAAGCGCGGCCTCATAGCCAGCGGCGACATCTTCGTGGGCGACGCCGCCACCGTGGAGCGCATCCTGGGGCTCTACCCGGAGGCCGTGGCCGTGGACATGGAGTCGGCCGCCGTGGCCCAGGTGTGCTACCTCAAGGACGTGCCCTGCGTGGTGCTCCGCGTCGTCAGCGACACCCCCGGAGCCGAGCCGGACAATGCCTCGCAGTACATGAACTTCTGGGACACCGCGCCCACCTGCACCTTCGACGCCGTCAACGCCCTGCTGGCGCGGCTCTGATTCCCCCTCGCCCGGCATGAAAGACATTCGCGCCGTGCGCGGCCGCCGCTACATCCTCGACCTCATAGCCGAGGGCGAGCACGAGCAGCAGGACTTCAAGTTCAGCATCACCGATGCCTGCAAGATAGCCCGCAGCATCTCGGCCTTCGCCAACAACCGCGGAGGCCGCCTGCTCATAGGCGTCAAGGACAACGGCACGGTGGCCGGCGTGCGCAACGAAGAAGATATATATGTGGTGGAGCAGGCGGCGCGCATGTATTGCCGCCCGGAGCAGCACGTGGAGTTCGACGCCTTCAGGGTCGACGCCTCGGCCGTGGTGATACGCGCCACCATCGCGCCCAGCCCCCGGCGCCCCGTGCAGGCACGCGACAGCGACGGCCGCTGGACGGCCTTCTACCGCGTGGCCGATGAAAACATCCACGCCCACCCGCTGATGGTGGCCGCCTGGCGCATGGCCTCGGCAGCCGGCGGCGCGGGCAGCCTCGTGATGGGGCCCGACGGCCACGAAACGCGCCTGCTGCAGCTCGTGGCCGCTGCCGGCGAGGCCGGACTCGACCCCGAAGAGGCCGCTCCGGCCCTGGCCCTCAGCCGCGCCACCACGGCCGCCATCATCACCCGCCTGGCCGCCACCGGCCTGCTGGCCTTCCGCTACAGCGCCCCCGCCTTCCGCCTCGTGTGTCCCGAGCCGGAAGATGCAGATGACCGCCTGAAATAAAAAAATGCCTGGCGCGCGCGTCCCGAGCCATAGCCGCGGGGTAAAGAGGCGCCCCGCGGCCTACAGGCCTTTGCGCACGTCCACCGAGTGCTTGCGGCCGTTCACTTTCAATTGCACCTTGGTGTCCTTGAAATAGGTGATGCGGTCGAAATTGAGGGTGTACACGGCGTTGCCGTCGCCCAGATTGCAGCGCACGCTGCGGGCCGGATATTTCTTTCCGTCGTTCAGCAGCACCACATCGGTGACCTTGATGCGCTTCGGGGTGTTGTCGTCGGCGAGCACGATGGTGGTGCCGTCCATATTGTCGAGGCTCTGAAATTTAATCTCGGCTTTCGCGCACAGCCCGCAGGCGCACAGCAGCGCCGCCACAATCAGTTTTTTCATAGCTATCAGGTGTATTTCCATGCATTTATGCCCGCAGCGGGCACGAAAATCGGCAATCGGCCATCACAAAGTTACGCTTTTTTCGCCAAAACCGCTATCTTTGCACCGAAAATAAAACCACATCACGAATGAAAATCATCGCCACCGCAGCCCTCGCGCTGCTCATTGCCACCGCCACCGCCTGCTCCACAGCCACCAACGGCTCTGCCGAAGCCGAAACCACCCCCGCGCCCGACATCCTGGGCCGCTGGACCATCGAGAGCATCGTGCTGAGCGACACCGACTACGTGCGCCCCGCCGAAATCGTGCCCGGCGCGCAGCAGTTCTTCCTCTTCACCGACAGCACCTACAGCGTGCACACCAACTGCAACTCCCTCTCCGGCTGGTACACCCTCAGCGGCGACACCCTCGTGCTGGGCGACGGCGCCATGACCGAGATGGCCTGCGACAACATGGACACCGAAGACGCCCTGCGCCGCATCCTCCCCTACATCGCCACCGCCCGCTTCGACTCCGACACCACCCTGCGCCTGGGCACCGACACCCCCGGCCGCTACATCCTCCTGCGCAAATAATCCCGCATCGCAGGGAACAATACAAAAGACGCGCCGGAGAGCGCGTCCCGAGTGTGAGCCGCGGGGTGCGCTTCGCTTACCCCGCGGGAACGGTATATTCATATATAATCCGGCGAGCGCCCTCCGAGGGCAAAGCCCGAGCGGGGGTAAAAGAGGGGAGGCCATAGCCGTGGGGTGCGCTTCGCTTACCCCACGGCTATGGCTCGGAACGCGCTCTCCGGCGCGTTCTTTCGTAATGGATGAAAGGTTGCACGCGGCGCGCGGCGTGTTAAAAATTAAAAAAAACGGCGATTTCTTGGAGATTTAACGACAAAGTACTAACTTTGCAAAGTTTTTCAACTCACTCCGTCATGGGAAAGTTCACAGCATATAAACTGCCGCTCAAGAGCCTGACCAAAGGCACACACACCTTTGACTATCACCTGGACAAGCAGTTCTTCACCAACATGGAGAACAACGACGTGCGGGATGCCGACCTCAACGTGCACCTCACAGTCGACTACAACGGCGAGATATATGCCCTGGCCTTCGAGATTGCCGGCGAGGTGCTGCTGCTGTGCGACCGCTGCCTCGACGACCTTCACCTGCCCATCGACACCCGCTACGACATCAGCGTGAAGTACGGCGACGACTACAACGACGACAGCGACACCCTGATAGAGATTCCGGACAGCGACAACTACCTGAACGTGGCCTACATGATCTACGACACCGTGGTGCTCGCCATCCCCATCAAGCACGTGCATCCCCTGGGCAAGTGCAACCGCCAGATGTCGGCCATCCTCAAGAAGCACCGCGCCGGCGGAGGCGACGACGAGATGGACGAGTTCATGGAAGGAATCGACGACGACACCCCCGCAGCCGCAGGCTCCGACCCCCGCTGGGACGCCCTCCGCGGCATGGGCAGCGAAGGCGCCGAGTGAAGAAAGACACCGAACGCAAGACACAACACACAGGCAACGCCGCGCGGAGAGACTCGCCATCGCCACAAAGCCGAGCCCCACAATAATTAAAACAACAAAAAAGATATACCCCAATGGCACATCCTAAACGCAAACAGTCCAAGACCCGCACCGCCAAGCGTCGCACCCACGACAAGGCTGTAGCTCCCACCATCGCTCTCTGCCCCAACTGCGGCGCATGGCACATCTACCACACCGTGTGCGGCGAATGCGGTTACTACCGCGGCAAGCAGGCCATCGTCAAGGACGCCGCTATCTGATATCGGCTCCACACCCCCCACTGCGACCAAGGCCGCAACAACCCCGCATGCTACGCCCTAAGAGCCGAAAGGAGGCCTTAGGGTGTAACTATTAAAACCACAAAAACGACACCACAACAAATGCTGAACGCAAGAATCACAGGCATTGCATCCTACGTGCCCGACGACCTTCTGACCAACGACGATCTCTCGCGCATGGTCGACACCAACGACGAATGGATCACCACTCGCGTGGGCATCAAGACACGCCACATCCTGCGCAAGGAAGGCGCCGGCTCGTCCTTCATGGGCATCGAGGCTGTCAAGCGCCTGCTCGAGAGCACCGGCACAGGCCTCGACGAGGTAGACCTGCTCATCTGCGCCACCACCAACCCCGACTACCGCTTCCCCTCCACCGCCAGCATCATAGCCTACGGCGTGGGCCTCTCGCAGCGCTGCTACGGCTACGACCTGCAGGCAGCGTGCGCCGGCTTCATCGTGGCCCTGCAGGATGCCACGGCCTACGTGCGCAGCGGCATGTACAAGAAGGTAGTGGTTGTGGCCACCGAGAAAATGTCGTCGATGACCAACTATAAGGACCGCTCCACATGCCCCCTCTTCGGCGACGGCGCCGCCGCCGTGCTCGTCGAGCCCACCGAGCAGCAGGGCGTGGGCGTCATCGACGCCGAGCTTCACGTCGACGGCATAGGCCTCGAGCACCTCATCATGCCCGCCGGCGGCTCCGTCAAGCCCGCCAGCCACGCCACCGTCGACGCCGACGAGCACTTCGTGATTCAAGACGGCCGCTACGTCTACAAGCACGCCGTCACCGACATGCTCACCAGCACCCAGAGCGTGATGCGCCGCAACGGCCTCACCGTCGACGACGTCGACTACCTCATCCCCCACCAGGCCAACCTGCGCATCATCGAGGCCGTGGCCGAGCGCGCAGGCTTCCCCATGGACAAGGTGCTCGTCAACATCCAGCACACCGGCAACACCTCCGGCGCCAGCATCCCCCTGTGCCTCGACGAGTACAAGCACCTCCTGCACAAGGGCTCCAAGCTCATGCTCACAGCCTTCGGCGCAGGCTTCACATGGGGCGCCATGTACCTCGTGTGGGACATCGACTGACCGCCCCGCCCGAAAAAAAATCACACGCGATAGCATCCTTTCGGGTGCTATCGTTGTTATATAAGCGTAACCAAACTTCAAGTATATGACCGAAAACAAGCATAAATCCGGCTTCGTCAACATCGTTGGCAACCCCAATGTGGGAAAATCCACCCTCATGAACGACCTCGTGGGCGAGCGCGTCAGCATCATCACCTCCAAGGCGCAGACCACACGCCACCGCATCATGGGCATCGTCAACACCCCCGAATATCAGATAGTGTTCAGCGACACCCCCGGCGTGCTCAAGCCCAAATACAAGCTGCAGGAAAGCATGCTCGACTACAGCGAGGGAGCCCTCACCGACGCCGACGTGCTGCTCTACGTCACCGACGTGGTCGAAGACCCCACCAAGAACGCCGACTTCCTGGCCAAGGTGGCCCAGGAAAAGGTGCCCGTGCTGCTCGTGATCAACAAAATCGACCTGGTCAAGAACAACGACGAACTCGAGACCATCGTGGCACGCTGGCGCGAGATGCTGCCGGGCGCCGAAGTGTTTCCCACCTCGGCCAAGGAGCACTTCAACGTGGCAAACCTGATGAAGCGCATCGTCGAGCTCCTGCCCGAGGGCGAGCCCTACTTCGGCAAAGACGCCCTCACCGACAAGCCTGCCCGCTTCTTCGTCACGGAAATCATCCGCGAGAAACTGCTCCTGAACTACGACAAGGAAGTGCCCTACAGCGCCGAAGTCATCGTCGAGAAATTCGAGGAAAAGGAAAACAGCATCCACATCATGGCCGTGATCTACGTGGAGCGCGACAGCCAGAAAGGAATCCTCATAGGCAAGGGAGGCTCCATGCTCAAGCGCGTGGGCACCGAGGCCCGCAAAGACATCCAGGCATTCTTCGGCAAGAGCGTCTATCTGGAGCTCTTCGTCAAGGTCGAGCCCAACTGGCGCAACCGCGACAATATGCTCCGCCGCTTTGGCTATATCGAATAATTGAGTTAAATTTGCACGAGAATCCTTTTCAACTATTATAATATATGAGTCAACTCGTGGCCATCGTAGGCCGCCCCAATGTGGGCAAAAGCACCCTGTTCAACCGCCTGACGCAGACGCGCACCGCCATCGTCGACGACACCGCCGGCACCACGCGCGACCGCCAGTACGGCAAGGTGGACTGGTGCGGACGCGAATTTTCCATCGTCGACACCGGCGGCTGGGTCGTCAACTCGGAAGACGTCTTTGAAAGCGAAATCAACAAGCAGGTAGAGCTGGCCATCGAGCAGGCCGACGTGATTCTCTTCGTGGTCGACGCCATGAACGGCGTCACCGACCTCGACGACCACGTGGCCGAAATCCTGCGCAAGAGCCGCAAGCCCGTGATACTCGTGGCCAACAAGGTCGACAGCAACGAGTGGCTCTACAACGTGCCCGAATTCTACGCCCTGGGCCTGGGCGAGCCCTATCCCATCTCGGCCGTCAACGGCTACGGCACCGGCGACCTCCTCGACGAGGTGGTCAAAGACCTGCCCGAGCCCACCGACGACGACGCCTCCCTCGACGCCATCCCCCGCTTCGCCATCGTGGGCCGCCCCAACGCCGGCAAGAGCTCCCTTATCAACGCATTCATAGGCGAAGACCGCCACATCGTCACGGACATCGCCGGCACCACACGCGACAGCATCTACACGCGCTACAACAAGTTCGGCTTCGACTTCTACCTCGTCGACACCGCCGGCATCCGCAAGAAGACCAAGGTGCACGAAGACATCGAGTACTACTCCGTCATCCGCTCCATCCGCTCCATCGAGGCCAGCGACGTGTGCATCCTCATGATCGACGCCACCCGCGGCATCGAGGCCCAGGACGTGAGCATCTTCTCCCTGATCCAGCGCAACAAGAAAGGCCTCGTCGTGGTGGTGAACAAGTGGGACATCGCCGAAGACAAGAGCACAGCCGCCATCAAGCACTACGAGGCCGCCATCCGCGAGCGCTTCGCCCCCTTCACCGACTTCCCCATCATCTTCGCCTCGGCCCTCACCAAGCAGCGCATCTTCAAGGTGCTCGAAACCGCCGTCGACGTCTACAAAAACCGCTGCCGCCAGATACCCACCTCCGAGCTCAACCGCGTGATGCTCGACGACATCGCCGCCTATCCGCCACCCAGCAACAAGGGCAAGTTTGTGAAAATCAAGTATGTGACCATGCTCAAGGGCGCCCCCGTGCCCACCTTCATCTTCTTCTGCAACCTGCCCCAGTGGGTGAAGGAGCCCTACCGCCGCTATCTCGAAAACAAGATACGCGAGCACTGGGACTTCTCCGGCACCCCCATCCAGATATTCATGCGCGACAAGAACTGACGCCGCGCGCACGACAGAAAAAATTTAAGTAAAAGTTAAGCAAAAAATTTGGAGATTCAAATTTTTTGCTTAACTTTGCAGTCGCAATTCGCAACAAGCCACTTGGCTCGCTAGCTCAACTGAATAGAGCATCTGACTACGGATCAGAAGGTTACAG
>CAYUUN010000032.1:0-27442 GCA_964447895.1 uncultured Bacteroides sp.
CGATGTCATTACACACATCTTTGTGAGAAAACAGCGCATCTCCGAAGCGCCGGAGCCTTTGGGGTGGTTCCTCAGGCCTCGCTGCGCTCGACCTGAGGTTAAGGAATTTCGCGTCTCCGACGCTCTTTTGCCCCTATTTTCAGCTCTATAATTCTCTGCGCCTACTATAGAACTTCCAGACGCGGAAGCCACGCGCACGGCCCCCGCGTAGCGTAAACTCCGCGTAGCGGGGTGTCAAAGTTAGCCTATGGCAAGTGCCGCGTTTAGTGGCACGCAGCCATAGGTTCCGCCACCCCCCCCAACAAAAAACTCCGCATTGCGGGGTGTCTTCAATATCGAGGTTTCAACAAATGGCGCTGAGACGCCCCGCTAAACGCGGGGTGCTGACGCGGCGAACGCCACTGGCCATGAAATGGCGGATAGTTACTATCAGTTTTGGGGTGGCGGGGTCAGGCGGGGGAGAGGGGGAGGTCGATGCGGAAGGTGGTGCCGATGCCGGGGGTGGAGCTTTTGACGTAGATGCGGCCGTCGTGGTATTGCTCCACGATGCGGCGGGCCAGTGTGAGGCCCAGGCCCCAGCCTCGTTTCTTGGTGGTGAAGCCGGGCGAGAACACGGCCTTGTGGTTTTTGCGTGGGATGCCTTTGCCGGTGTCGGCCACTTCTATGAATGCGCAGTGGCCATCGGCTCCGGCGGTGATGGTGATGGAGCCGGTGCCGCTCATGGCGTCGACGGCGTTCTTGATGAGGTTTTCCATCACCCACTCGAAGAGCGGGGCGCTGGCCATCACGGGCAGCGGACGCGAGCCGGGGCGCGCCTCGAGGGCGATGCGGCCGGAGATGCGCGAGCCCATGTAGCCGGCTGCACTCTCGATGATGCGGCGCAGGTCGGTGGGCTCCATCTGCGGCCGGGAGCCTATCTTGGAGAAGCGCGAGGCTATGGAGCTGAGGCGCTGCACGTCTTTGTTGAGCTCCTTCATGGTGTCCGGGTCGACGCCCATGTCGGGCAGCAGCTCCATCCATGCCATGAGCGACGAGATGGGAGTGCCCAGCTGATGGGCTGTCTCCTTGCTCAGACCCACCCACACCTTGTTCTGCTCGGCCTTCTTGGTGCTGAGCACGGCGAAATACACCACGGCGATAAAGGCGAGCATCACCACAAGCTGCACGTAGGGATAGCTGCTGAGGCGCTTGAGCAGGGTGGAGTCCTCGTAGTAGAGGTGCTGCTCCACGCCGGGGGCTATCTCTATGTCGATGGCATTGTGGCCCGCGCGCAGCTTGCGCAGTTTTCGCTGAAGGAAGCGCATGTCGCTGTCGCTCAGGGGTTCGGAGAGCCCGAAGTTGCGGTGCTGCAGAATGTTGCCGTCGTCGTCGGTGAGCAGCACGGGGATGGTGGAGTTGCCCTCGATGATGCCCAGGAGGAAATCTACGCTCTCGCCGTCGGCTTCCTGCTCGGCCGAGAGCACGCGCACCATCTCGCGGGTGGCATCGGCCCACACCTGCATGCGCTCGCGCTCCTGGCGCGAGAGGTCGCGCACCAGGCCGTCGCTCACAAGCAGAAACACGGCCACGACGGCAGCGGCCGTCACCAGGAAGGCGGTGCGGCCGAAGCGTCGCAGGTCGAGGAATTTCAGGGTCATGCAGCGGGGGTGATGGCGCGGGGCTCAGCGGATGTCGGGCTCTTCGCCGGGGTGGGTGTACCAGCGCGAGTACATCAGATAGTTGTGGGCTATGCGCTGGTTGATCTCGCGGCTCTGCTGCGGGTCGACGGGCTTCACGAACTTGGCCGGGGCGCCGGCCCAGAGCTCGTTGGGGCCTATCTTGGTGCGCGACAGCACCACGGCACCGGCGGCCACGATGGCGCCTTCGCCCACCTCGGCGTCGTCCATCACCACGGCACCCATGCCTATCAGGGCCAGGTCGTGGATTTTGGCGCCGTGGATGGTCACGTTGTGGCCTATGCTCACATCGTCGCCTATCTCGATGGTGGATTTCTGATATAGGGTGTGGAGCACGGAGCCGTCCTGGATGTTCACGCGGTTGCCTATGCGGATGCTGTTGACGTCGCCGCGCAGCACGGCGTTGAACCACACGCTGCAGCCGTCGCCCATGACCACGTCGCCCACCACGGTGGCGTTTTCGGCCAGGAAGCAGTCGCGGCCTATCTGCGGCGTGATGCCGCGCAGGGGAATTATGAGGGCCATATGTTAGGTGTAAAGTGTTAGGTGTTAGGTGTTAGGTGTTAGTGATTAGATGGCTTGGGTTTTGGCGGCCAGCCACTCGCGGGCGGCGCTGTCGAGCTCGGGAGCGAGGGTGTCGTAGACGCGGGCGTTGTACTGGTTCACCCACTCGAGCTCGCTCTCGGTCATCATTTCGGTGGCGAAGAGGCGGGTGTCGAAGGGGAAGAGCGTCAGGGTCTCGAACTTGTAGAAGCGGCCAAACTCGGTGTCGAGCGCCGGAACGCACAGCACCAGGTTCTCGCAGCGGATGCCGTGGATGCCGGCGCGGTAGAGGCCGGGCTCGTTGCTCGTGATCATGCCGGGGGTGAGGGGCGCGGGCACATAGTTGAGACGCACGCTCTGCGGGCCTTCGTGTACGTTCAGGAAGTGGCCCACGCCGTGGCCGGTGCCATGCAGGTAGCTGAGGCCGTGCTGCCACAGATACTGGCGGGCCAGGGCGTCGAGCTGGGTGCCGCAGGTGCCCTCCGGGAACACCGCGCGCGCCAGGGCTATGTGGCCCTTCATCACCAGGGTGAAATCCGAGCGCTCCTGCTGCGTGGGGTCGCCCAGGCAGATGGTGCGGGTGATGTCGGTGGTGCCGTCGAGATACTGCGCGCCGCTATCGATGAGCAGCAGCCCGGCGGGCTGCAGGGTGGCGTTGCTCTCCTCGTCGGCCTCGTAGTGCACGATGGCGCCGTGGGGGCCGTAGCCGGCAATGGTGCCGAAGCTCTCGTCGAAGAATAGCGGCTGCTCGCCGCGGCGGCGGCGCAGAATCTCGGCCACGTCCATCTCCGTGACCTTCTCTTCGGCTGCCAGGCGGCTCTCCAGCTCCATCAAGGCGTGCACCAGGGCCACGCCGTCGCGGCGCATGGCGCTGCGGATGCCCTCGATCTGCACCTCGTTCTTGCAGGCCTTGGCCATGGGTATGGGCGACGTGGTCTCTACGGCGCGGTCGCCGAAGGCCTCGAGGATGCCGTAGGCCGTTGATGCGGGGTCGAGCAGCACGCGGCGCTGGGTGCTGAGGCCGAAGATGAAGGCGCGCACGGCCGTGTAGGGGCGCGTCTCCACGCCCTGGGCCTTGAGATAGTCGGCAACCTCGGGGGTGATTTTGTCCGGGTCGACGAACAGCACGTGGCCTTCCGGGCCCAGGTAGACGAAGGATGTCACCACGGGGTTGTAGCGCACGTCGCGGCTGCGGATGTTGAGCAGCCACGCCACCTGGTCGAGGGCCGAGATGAACACGGCATCGGCGCCGTGCTTGCGGGCGCCCTCGAGAGTCTCGGCTATCTTGGCCGAGGCCGGGCTACCGGCATATTTCTCGTCGTGGACGAACACCTCGCACTTGGGCAGCGCGGGGCGGTCGTGCCACAGCGTGTCGACGGGGTCGAAAGTGGTTTCGAGGCGTATATCGCGGGCTTTCAGCGCCTTGCGCAGCTTGCGCAGGTCGCCGGTACTGAAGAGCATCGCGTCGACTCCCACGGTGGCTCCGGCGGCCAGATTGTCGGCCAGCCACGCCTCGATGGAGGGCGTGCCGGGCAGCCCGTCTTTCATCAGCACTATTTCCGTGCCCTCGAGCTGGCGCTCGGCCTGCAGGAAGTAGCGCGAGTCGGTCCAGAGCATGGCGGGTGCCTGGGCGGGCACCACCAGCGTGCCTGCCGAGCCGTTGAAGCCGCTGAGCCAGCGACGCACCTGCCAGTGCGAGGCCAGGTATTCGCCCATGTGGGGGTCGGCTTGAGGTATAATGGCGGCATCGATTCCGGCGCGTTTCATTTCGGCGCGGAGTGCCGCAAGGCGGGATGCGGTTTCTGTCATGATTCAGTATGTTTTAAGCGGAGGCGGAAATGCGTCCTCCAGGTGTTCTACTTTCAGGTTTTCGGGTGTGCCGGTCACGGCTATGATGTCGAACTGCAGCTCGTGGGGCAGGCCGTAGGCTTGCACGTAGGCCTCGCCGGCGCGCACCATGGCCAGCTGCTTGCGGCGGTCTACGGCGTCGAAAGGGTCGGCGTCCTCGTCGCTGCGGGTCTTCACCTCCACGATGGCCACGCGCCGGCCGCGCTGGGCCACGATGTCGATTTCGAGGTGCCCCATGCGCCAGTTGCGGTCGACGATGGCATAGCCTTTCGACACGAGCATGTCCACGGCGGCCTGCTCTCCCAGTTTTCCTATTTCGTTGTGCCGGGCCATCAGGCTTGCTTCTCGGGGTGTACCACCAGGGTGGCCATGGGCGAATCGAAGAAAATCCCGCGGGCCGTGCGGGCGATGTCGGCGGCCGACACTGCCCGGCGGCGGTCGAGCTCGGCCTGCAGGTCCTCGCCGTGCATCTCGGCCGCGGCCAGGCGCTGGGCCAGGGCCATGGGCGACATGAACGTGGCGGCCTCGCGGGCCTCGAAGCGCCGCAGGGCGCGCTCCAGCTCGTGGGGAGCGATGGCGCCGGGTGTGGCCAGCGCGCGAGCCTCGTCGAGCAGCAGGGCTATGGCGCGCTCCACGTCGCCGGGGCCGTCGGCCACCAGGCGGGCGTCGATCATGAGCACGCCTTCGTGCTCAGAGCCCATGATGCTGGCGTCGGCCTCGGCCACGAGCTCGGGATAGCGGCCGCTGACGTTGCGGCGCAGGCGCGCGGCGCGCCCGGCTCCCAGCAGGTCGGTGATGATGTCGGCCTCGGTGTAGCCGGGGCTGTCGATGGCCGCCATGGGCCAGGCCAGAATCACCAGCGGCGAGGGAACGCGGTCCGCCACGTCGCGGCGCACGTCCGTGTCGGTGGCCCACACGGTCCGGGGCATCTGCCGCGGCGCTATCTCGCGGCGCGGAATGTCGCCGAACCACTTTTCGGCCAGCTCCCTGACGCGCGCGGGCTCCACGTTGCCGGCCACGGCCAGCACGGCGTTGTTGGGCGCGTAGTGGGCATAGAACCAACGGCGCACATCGTCGTCGGTCACGCGCAGTATGTGGTCGGGCTCCAGGCCTATCACGGGCCAGGAATAGGGATGTGAGGGGTGGTAGAGCATCGAGCGCAGGTGGTGCATCACGCGGCCGTAGGGGCGGTTCAGCACCGTCTGCTTGAACTCTTCCACCACCACCGACTGCTGCACCTGCCGCACGCGCGGGTCGAACGAAAGGGCCAGCATGCGGTCGCTTTCGGCGCGCAGGGCGGTCTCGATGTTCTGGGCCGGCAGCAGCTCGTAGAAGTTGGTGAAGTCGGAGCTGGTCCAGGCGTTGTTCACGCCGCCGGCGCGCTCCAGGGCGCCGTTGAAGTCGGGCTCGTTGGCCGAGCCGCCGAACATCAGGTGCTCGAAGAGATGGGCCACGCCCGTGAGCTCGCGCGACTCGTCGCGCGCCCCCACGTCGTACATTACGTCGACGGCAGCCATGGCCGTGCGGCGGTCGTGCCAGTGCACCACGCGCAGGCCGTTGTCGAGTGTGTAGCGGGTGACCAACTGCCTCAGTCCACTACTTTCATCGAAATGATGCGCACATCCTCGCGGGGACGGTCGGCCGGGCCGGTGGGCACCTTCTCGATGCTGTCGATCACGTTCATTCCTTTCACCACCTCGCCGAACACCGTGTACTGGCCGTCGAGATGGGGCGCACCGCCCACGGTGGTGTAGGCCTCGCGCTGCTCGGGCGTGAGGCGCGCGGGATTGGCGGCAGCCTCGGCCTCGGTCTCGGCCACGAGCTTCTGCTGGAGCGAGTCGAGCCCGGCGCGGTCGGCGGCCTGCTGGAGGCTGATGATTTCGGCGCGGTGCTCCTGCACCTTGCGGTTGAAGATGCTCTGGCGGGCGCTCTGCTGCATGTACTGCTCCATCTGCGCCACCTCGCCTTCGCTCAGCTTCTTGCCGGTGACGACATAGAACTGCGAGCCGCTGCTCTGGCGGGCCGGGTTCACCTGGTCGCCCTGGCGGGCTGCGGCCAGCGCGCCGCGCTTGTGGAAGTGCTTGGGATAGACAATCTCGGCGTCGATCTTATAGTCCGGGCCGCCGGCGCCCAGCATCTGGCCGGGGCGGGCGTCGCGCGAGTCGGGGTCGCCGGCCTGCACCATGAATTCGTTGATCACGCGGTGAAACAGCGTGCCGTCGTAGTAGCCTTCTCGCACGAGTTTCAGGAAGTTGTCGCGGTGGAGCGGGGTGTCGCCGTAGAGCAGCACGGTGAAGTCGCCCATGGTGGTTTTCACCTCCACCAGTGCGTCGGCAGCGGCGGGGGCAGTGGTTTTATCGGTCATTTCGGGGGTGGTTTTTGCAGCCCCGGGCGCGCTGCTGCCGGTGGCGTCGGCCGCGGCCTGCAGGCCGCAGGCTGCCAGGCTCATGGCCAGCACGAGGGGCATGAAGATACGTTTCATAAACTGTCGGTGCGGGGGAATAGACGTTGATACATGCGGCGGAAATTGCGGTCGGTGGCGCATCGCTGCTCGGCGCCGTCGCAGTAGTCGTCGCCGTAGATGCCGCGCATGAGGGCGGGCAGGTAGTTGTGCTCGCGGTCTTTGTCGATGGTGGCGCTCACGAGCTTTTCAATCACGGCGGCGTAGCGCTGCGGGTCGATGGCCTGCAGGTAGCGCGCGGCGCTGGCCAGGAACTGGCCGGTGCGGTCGGCGTTCACCATGTTGTCTACTATCGTGTCCAGGTCGGCGTCGCAGGTGTCGATGTGGTTGGCCAGGTATTCGTAGGAGATGAGTCCGTCGGTGTCCTGCCGTAGCGATTTCAGGTCCTGTTCTGTCATTGTTTCAGATGTCTTGTGTGGAAAGTGCGAACCGGGCGCGGACATAGGCTTCCACCAGGTCCACGCAGGCGCTCATGGGCAGCAGCGACGAGTCGAGCGTGAGGTCGTAGCCCGAGGCCTGCCCCCAGGTCTTGTCGGTGTAGAAATTGTAGAAGGCTGCGCGGGCCTTGTTGGCGCGGCGCGCCAGGGTGCGCGCCTGCTCGGGCGTGAGGGCCTCGTGGCGCTCGATTATGCGCCGGATGCAGGCATGCTCGGGAGCGTGAACGAAGATGTTGATCACACCGGGCACGTCGCGCAGCACGTAGTCGGCCGTGCGTCCCACTATCACGCAGCTCTCCACGGCGGCGATGTGGCGGATGTAGTCGCACTGCGCCTTGTAGATGCTGTCGCTGCTGATGCTCGTGGGGTCGTTGTACCATGCCATGGGGCTGTAGCCGTGGGTGAAGGAAAACACGCCCGAGATGAAGCGCGGCAGGCGCTCGTCGTTGCGCTCGAAATACTCGGGAGCCACGCCGGCGCGGCGCGCTGCCTCCAGCAGCAGGCGCTTGTCGTAGAAGGCTATGCCCAGGCGGTCGGCCAGCTGGCGGGCCAGCACACGGCCTCCGCTGCCGAATGTGCGCCCTATGGTGATAATCAGTTTCTTGTCCATAATGGCAAAGATAACACTTTTTTTTGATACCGCCGCAAAAAAATGCGCGGGGCTGTTCCCCGCGCACTATATGTTGCCGTCGCACCGGCCGGGGCTACATGGCATACATGGCCTCAATCTGGTCGGCGTAGAGGGCGTTGATGATGGCGCGGCGCAGCTTCAGGGTGTTGGTGAGCTCGCCGGTCTCGATGCTGAACTCGCGGGGCAGCAGCGTGAATTTCTTGATTTTCTCGAAGCCGGCCAGGCCTTTCTGCAGGCGCTCGATGCGCTCGGCTATGAAGCGGCGTATCTCCTCGTTCTGCACCAGCTCGTCGAGGCTGCGGAACTTGATGCGGTGGTTGCGGGCATACTCCTTGAGGGCCTCGAACGCAGGCACGATGATGGCGCTCACGTATTTGCGGCGGTCGCCTATCACGGCCACCTGCTCGATGTAGCGGTCTTCGCCCAGGCGGCTCTCGATGGCCTGCGGGGCTATGTACTTGCCGTTGGAGGTCTTGAAGAGGTCTTTGATGCGCTCCGTCAGCACGATGGCGCCGCTGTCGTCGATGCGGCCGGCATCGCCGGTGCGGAACCAGCCGTCGGCCGTGAAGGCGCGCTCGGTGTCCTGCGGGCGGTTGTAGTAGCCGCGCATCACGGTGGGACCCTTCACCTGTATCTCGTCTTTCTCGCCTATGCGCACCTGCACCTCGGGCATCACCGTGCCCACGGTGCCTATCTCCCAGCCGGTGATGGGATAGCAGCTCACGGTGGCGGTGGTCTCGCTCAGGCCGTAGCCTATCACGATGTTGATGCCGCAGGCGTGGAGGAATTCCACGATGTTGTCGCTCAGCGGCGCGCCGGCCGTGGGGAAGATGTTGCCGCGGTCCACGCCTATCACGCGCCGCATGGGGCCGAACACCTTCTTGTCGAAGAACTTATATTGAGTCTCGAGCCACCAGGGCGCCTTCAGGCCCAGGCGGGCATACTCCAGATTGCGCTTGCGGCCAACCACGAGGGCGCGCTCCATCAGGCGGCGGCGCAGACCCTTGATGGTGGCCAGCTTGTCCTGCACGCCGGTGTAGACCTTCTCCCAGAAGCGGGGCACGGAGCACATGCACGTGGGGTGCACGGCGCGCAGCGTCTTCTGCACCTCGCGCGGGTCGCGGTTGATGGCCACGCGTATGCCCATGTGCAGGCAGTAGTAGGTCCAGGCCTTCTCGAAGATGTGGCTCAGGGGCAGGAAGCACACCGAGGTGTCGTTGTCGCTGAGCATGGTCAGGCGCTCCTCGTGGATGCGCACCGCCGCGTTCATGCAGCTGTGGGGCAGCACGGCGCCCTTGGGCTCGCCCGTGGTGCCGGAGGTGTATATCAGGGTGAAGATATCGTCGGGCGACGATGCCTCGGTGCGCTCGGCCACGGCGGCGCGGCACATGTCGGAGGCGGCGCGGCCCAGGGCAAGGAAGTCGTGCCAGCGCATCGTGGTGGTGTCGTCGGCATCGAGCTTCACGGCGGGGTCGTAGACCACTATGCGCTCCAGCGACGGGCACTCGGCGGCTATCGACCGCGCCACATCATAGTGGCGCTGCTCGCCGGCGAAGATTATGCGGGCCGAAGCATCGCGCACGATATAGCCCACCTGCTCGGGGCTGCTCGTGGCATATATCGACACCGGCACGGCGCGGTTGGCCCAGGCGCCGAAGTCGGTCATCAGTATTTCGGGGCAGTTGGCGGAAAACACGGCCAGCATGTCGCCCGGCTCGATTCCGAGGGTCTCGAGGGCACACGCGGCTGCCGTCTGGCTGTCGAGGAGTTCATTCCAGGATGTGGGCACCCAGGCATCGCTGCCGTCATACTGGCAGCGGAAGGCCTCTCTGTCGCCGTAGCGGGCGGCGTTGGTGGCCACAAGGTTTGTGAGGATATTTGCCATTTTTGAGGCTATTTTTTAAAAATCAGCGGCAAAGGTACGCCCTTTGCTTTTAATTTCAACAAATTCACGGCATGTTTTCGACATTCCGTTAAGATTCGTTTGCAAAATCACCACAATATTTAACCTTTCTTAATTCATTTTCCCATATTCGACTGCCTTTGCCGGTGAATCCGTGGAAAATCTCGCGCAAAGTACCCCGATAGGGCATTGCCCTAAATCATAAAGGCAAGAGAACGGGACGGAGGGGGGACCGAGTTATCCCGCGGCACACCATATTATATTGACGGCCAACATGGCGGTAAACAAAAGTATCCACCTCTGCATGGCCAGCGGCGTTAGCCGCGTCGGCACCGCGTTTAGCGGTGCGCCGGAGTTAGCCTGCGGCAAGCTCGGCGTTTAGCTGAGCGCAGCCGTAGGTTTGTCGCGCCTCCCCACCATCACGAGCTCCGCGTTTAGCGGGGCGTCTCAGCGCCATCTGTTGAACCTTCGATTCTGAAGACACCCCGCTACGCGGAGTTTCTTGTTGGGGGGCGGCGGGCATGAACCTATGGCTGCGTGCCACTAAACGCGGCACTTGCCATAGGCTAACTCTGACACCCCGCTACGCGGAGTTTTCGCTACGCGGGGACTGCGCACGTGGCTTCAATACCATATTTATTCTATAGTAGGCGCAGAGAAATATTGGAAGAGCTGTAAGGCGGCCCTGAAGAGCATCAGACGCCCTTATTGCAACATGCTTTTATCCAAATATTTAAGCGCCGAATGTCGAAATTGTAGACGTTTCAATGTAGAAATTGTAGACGTTTCAATGTCGAAATTGTAGAAAACGGCAAGCGCGGCAGAGCCGTGCGCGCAGCCCTGCGGCAGCGCCGCAGCCACGTATATAGCCACAAGTAAGCGCGGCAGAGCCGTGCGCAGCTTGTGGTCGCTTGGTTGCCCCCCCCTCGCTGGAGAGCCGCATAGCGGTTCAACATCCCATGGCACAGACCCCCGAGGAGCCGACGCGGCTAAACGCCGATGGCCGCCTGGGCGCGCCGTCTGGGGGCACAGCCCCGCGCGACAGCGACGCGCCGGAGCGCGCGTCCCGAGCCATAGCCGTGGGGTAAGCGAAGCGCACCCCGCGGTTTACGGGCCCATAAACTCTAATCCGGCGAGCGGCCCCCCCCTGAGGGCGTAGCCCGAGCGGGGTCATGCGAGCCTGATTCCCCTCCGGAGCGCCCCCGCGCTCAGTCGCGGAGAGTGGTGACCGGCACCACGTAGACGCCGTCCTTGCGCTGGTAGGCCAGGTTGCCGGTGGCGGTCAGCACCATCATGAAAGCAGGCGACGACATTTTGTCGGTATCGATCTTATCTTTGAGTTTCAGGAGATTGGCAGCGCCCTCCTCCACGAGTCTGTCGCCGCCCAGCTTGATTTCGACCAGTCCGTAGCGGCCGTTGCGCAAATGAATCACCGCATCGCATTCGAGGCCGAGATTGTCGCGGTAGTGATACACCTCTCCGCCCAGGACCTCGGCATATACACGCAGGTCGCGCGCACACAGGTTCTCGAAGATAAACCCGAATGTCTTTAAATCAAGGAGCAAATCTTTTGGCCCAATGCCCAGGGCAGCCACGGCGATGGACGGGTCTACATAATAATGTGTATCGCTTGAGCGGATGGCGGCCTTGCTTCTGAGATTTGGATTCCAGGCGGGCATGTCCTCTACAACGAATATCTGCTTCAGTACATTGATATATGATTGCACGGTGCGCACATCGAATGTGTCGTTTTCGTTAGTCGCCAGGTCGGCGCTTATCACCGAGAATGGGGCTTGGGTTCCTATATGACGCGCGTAGGAGCGGAGCAGACGCGCCACCCTTTCAGGATTTCTAAACGCCTTTTCCACCCGGCCCACGTCCGTGTTTATAATGGCTTCGACATAGTCGGTGGCGCGCTCCAGCGCTATTTCCGGTTCCTGAAATATAGCTCGCGGCCAGCCTCCGCGGCATGTAATATAGGCCACCTGCTCCAGGTCGGTGCCACAGGCGGCCGATTGTTTCTCGCCCTCAAATAATGCCGCGAGGCTGATTTTGCCACTGGAATCACCCGACTCCCAGAGGCTCATAGGCCGCATTTTTATCCGGCCGATGCGGCCCGTGCCGGTGTGGGTTCGGAGACTTTCCTCGGTGTCGACAAGCGGAACTGCCGAGCCGGTGAGAATAAACTGGCCGTCCTCGTTGCGGTGGTCCACGGCGAAGCGCACGGCATCCCACAGCCTGGGCGCTATCTGCCATTCATCGATAAGACGCGGCACGTCGCCGTCCAGAATCAGATCCGGGTCTATGCCCACCGCCTCCACATAGCTGTCGCGCAGCCTGGGATTGTCCATGTAAATGATACTGCGCGCCTGCTGCTCGGCCGATGTGGTCTTTCCGCACCATTTCGGTCCTGCAATAAGTATAGCTCCCATTCCCTTCAATTTCCTGGAAATGATGGCATCTACGATACGTGGTCTATATTTCGATTCCGGCATACGTATATACAAGTTTTTACGCCGACAAAGGTAATAAACAATTTACTATTATCCAAATATTTAAGCGCCTAATGTCGAAATTGTAGACATTTTAATGTCGAAATTGTAGGCGTTCAGATGTCGAAATTGTAGACGTTTCAATGTAGAAATTGTAGAAAACGGCAAGCGCGGCTGCAAAAGACGCGCCGGAGAGCGCGTCCCGAGCCATAGCCGTGGGGTAAGCGGAGCGCACCCCGCGGTTTACGGGCCCATAAACTCTAATCCGGCGAGCGGCCCCCGAGGGCTTAGCCCGAGCGGGGCCATGCGAGCCTGATTCCCTCGCTGGCGCGCCGCGGGCGGCGCGCCAGCGAGGGGGGGTGGCTCACCGCGGGGTGCGCTTCGCTTACCCCGCGGCTATGGCTCGTGACGCCCTCTCCGGGGCGTCTTGTTGATGCCATCTTTGGGTGGGTGCTTCAAGAAGCGCCCTACAGCCTGCACTTTTATCGCTTGGGTCACAGCTACTTATAATTCTCTCTCCGGCTCTGCGCGAGGTGTCCCCAAAATCTCATTCTTAATCGCTTTTGTGTTTTGGTATCAATTATTTAGGCCTATGCTATTGCGGGAATCGAAATTAATGGCTACCTTTGCGGTGCAGACCGCCTTGCAGAAGCCCCGGTCAAGGGCCGAGCGGGCGGGTTGCACACATTATTAATAAAAGCGTGTACTCGCGCTCTTTCTTGACCGTCAGAAATCTGGAAAATTTCAATCGTAGGTTCAAGGAAGCAGCAACGGTAGATGCCATGTGGATATGCATACGTCCCTCCCCGTGGTGCGAGAGCATCAGGGGCGTGCTATACATATTCTGCGTGAGGCTTCTGCGTGTTGCTTGTTCCGACCTACAAGGCAATTCCAGAGCCCCTGACTGCGGAACGGGCAACAGGAACGGCCCCACGCATTTCATTTCATTAAACATCTAAATATCAGCCCTCAAGGCGGCCGGAGGCTTAACGGAATCATATCCTTATGAAAAAAACACTCAACCTCTTGCTGCTCCTGTGGATGGCACTGCTCGCAGCCTGCAGCGCCGACGAGCCGCAGACCGTCTCGCCCACCGAGGAGTACAACCGCGAGTTTGTCAAAGAGTTCGGCGTACCGGCCCAGGGCCACGACTTCTCCATGGCCACCACCGCCGGCCTCAAGGTGACCAGCGCCGCCGGCGACCACATCACCGTGACGGCCGAAATCGACGGCGTGGAATACCTCTTCGCCGACTGCCACGTGCCCGCCGGCACCACCGCCGTGCCCGTGACCATCCCCCGCAACGTGTCGCAACTCAAGCTGGCCACCACCCGCGGCACCCGCACCGTCGCCGCCAACGCCACAGTCAACCTCGACGAAATAGAATCGCCTGTAATGCATCTTGCTGCACCGGAGAGCGGCGACGACGCGCCTTGGCTGCTGTTCCACTATTCCGATTTTCTGAAAGACTTCATGCAGAAAGATAACAGCGCCATAAAGTACCATGGAGCCAACTACAATTATTCGTTTAGACGTTGCGAAACTGACAAAGGCTATATTTTTCCCGTTTATTGGCGCAAGGACAAAGACGGATTCAAAGACTACAGCGTTCGATTTACATGCTCGAAAATGGGATTGATGAATGATATTAAATCCATTGATATTGCTTTCGACGATTCACACACCGCCACCAATCCTTTCCCCGAACTTAAAACGCACTATTATTCAGACATTGAGGTTCTGAACCCGAGCAATAGCGACATGTGCTTTCGCCCTCAAGAAAGCTGGAAAGACGCATTCAATAATAATCCCCCCACTTATAAAATTATTCTGAGCCGTGGAATAAGGGTAGAAGACTATCTCGAAGCATTAGGAGCAGAAAAAAATGACGACTGGTATCTGGAGGTGAGCTACAATCATGATGGCGAGGAGTGTTCTATGGTCTCTGAAAACCCCTACCGGAATATAGGTTTCTGGAACGGATTCTATTATGACGTGCCTTTGAAATATCTCAATACGGCCCACCATGGTGCGTTTGTATTTAGTGGTGGCAACAAATTCTATTTATACGATGATAAACTTGAAGGAGCCACACAAGTGAGCTACTTCAAGGAACTCTCTACCTATGGCAACCTCATAGGATTCAACACCGCCCCCACGAGCGTGGCCTTTGGGCAGCAGCGTGACTACGCCGATGTGGTATTCCTTTATATTCCACTCTCTAAGTACGCCGGTGGTGCCATTTCCTCAAGCCCGGTTTACGAGTGGACCATAGCGGCCGAGGACCTCGGCGGCACGGACGACTGGGACTTCAACGATGTTGTTTTCTCTTTTACCGATGTAATCAAAGACCTCAACTCCGAGAATGATAATTCGCTATATCGGTCACGAGAATGGGGACCGCGCGATGCAGAACCCGTGCGAGTTATCACGGTGACTCCTAAGGCTGCCGGAGGCACGATGCCTGTATATATCACATACATCGGAAAGGTTGCTAAGGTGCCCGAAATTCCAGACGGAAAGGGCGAATCTGCCGACGTGATGTACAGCCAGGCAAACCAGGCCATCAAGGATTATATGTCCTCCCTCGAATGGGCGGAATCAACCTATATCGTGGGCAAAGAAGTGCACGCATGGCTCGGGGCCGATTCCTACAAGACAATGGTGAACACCGGCGCGACTAATCAAACTTTGAAAGTGCCTTCGGTTGAATTCACCATCCCGGTGGAAACACAGTTGGGCGTGGGCTACGACCCTGCAAGTGGCTCAATGAATAAGGGCAGCTACATGGCTTCTGTGGCCAACAAATCTCTCGCGGGCTTTGCAATAATCGTAGACAAGGAAAACACCCTGGGCATCGACGCCATGAACGACAGCGAGCAGGGCATGCACCGCGCGGAAAACCTCGTGCTGGGTCAAGGAATGTACGTAATCGGGCGCCCCGATGCATCGAAGGGCGAGGTAGCCCCGCAAATGATTCTTCTTCCGGGCACAAAGTGGAAATGGCCGCAGGAGCGGGTGAATATCGGCGAGGCCTATCCCGACTTCGCGAAGTGGCTGGCCAACCCCGACGCAGCTACCAACTGGTCGTCGAACTACATCAAGGATAAGGTGACCTACTAAACGCCCATACAACCCCTCTTAACGGGTCCGCAACCACGATTGCGGGCCCGTTTTCATGCTGCGAGCTCGTTTTAGCGGGGAGCGCTCGCGCAAAGGCGCAGAGAGTAATTAAGAGTCAGGAGGGACGTTTTTTAAACGTCCACCCCCCTCAAAAGCAGCAAGCGTGGCAGAGCTGTGCGCTGCTTGTGGGAGCTTGGTTTGCCCCGCGCGGCGCTATTGTAGCTATTTTAGCTATTGTAGCTCGGGACGCCCTCTCCGGGGATTTAGAAGGGGTAGATGAGGGGCAGGACGAGCACCATGATGATGCCGATGGCGAGCTGCAGGGGCAGGCCCACCTTGATGTAGTCCATGAAGGTGTACTGGGCGGCGGGCATCACCAGGGCGTTGGGCGGCGTGGAGAAGGGCGAGGCGAAGCACATGCTGGCGGCGAAGGTCACGGCCATGAGGAAGGGCAGCGGGCTCACGCCCACGGCCACGGCGCTGCTCACGGCTATCGGGGCCACCAGCACGGCGGTGGCGGTGTTGCTGATGAACATGGTGAGCACGGCGGTGGTCAGGTAAATGCCGCCCATCAGGGCCATGGGGCCGGCGCCGCCGAGCCAGTCGACGAGGGTACGGCTCACGAGGGCGGTGACGCCGGTCTTGTCGAGCGCAAACGACATGGGCATCATGGCGGCGATGAGCACCACGCTCTCCCAGTTGATGGTGCGGTAGGCGGCCTCGACGTTGCGGAAGCAGCCGGTGAGCACCGTGAGCACGGCGGCGGCGAGCACGGCCACCACCGGGGGCACGGGAATGAAGTCGAACACCATGGCGCACACCATCAGCAGCATGATGGCGGCGGCCACGGGGGCCTTGTAGTCGATGGTGACGCTTTCGGCGCGCTTCTCGGGGCTGCCCAGCACCACCCAGGCCTCGGGATGGTTGCCCAGGGCGGCGATGGCCTCCCAGGAGCCCTGCACCAGCAGCACGTCGCCGGAATGGAGCACCACGCCGGCGAGGTCGTCGCGGATGATGCGCGTGCCGCGCCTGAGGCCCAGCACGCTCACTCCGAAGAGGCGGCGCAGCCCCACATCGGCCACGGTGCGGCCGGCCACCGACGACGACGGCATGAGCACCACCTCGGCGATGCCCACGTCGTAGAAGCGCATGTCGCTGCGGTGCACGTGGTCGCTGAGCAGCGTCATGCCGCAGGCCACGGCCATGTGGCGCACATTGGTCTCGCTGCCGCGCACATAGAGCAGATCGGCGGGGCGCAGCTGTGTGTCCGGGCCGGCGCTCTCCTGGCTGACGCTGCGCAGCAGGCCCGGGCGCGAACTGCCGCGCCGCAGCTCAATCACGTCCACGTCGAAGCGCGAGCGCAGGTCGAGCTGCCCCAGCGTGTGGCCGGCGGCCGCGCCGTGGCGGTCCACCTCCACCACGTGCATGTCGGCCGTGAGGCCGTATTCCTTCACCAGCTGCGCCAGGCTCTTGCCGGCGGCGCGCTTGTCGGGCGCGGCCTCGTCGCGGCCCAGGAAGCGGCGCGCCAGAGGCAGCAGCAGGAGCGTGCCGGCCACGAGGCACACCAGGCCGGCGGGCGCGAAGCCGAAGAATCCCAGGGGCTCGCCGCCGGTCTCCTCCCACAGCTCGGCCACCACCAGGTTTGGCGGCGTGCCTATGAGGGTGAGCATGCCGCCCATGGAGCTGGCGAAGGCCAAGGGCATGAGCAGGCGGGCGGCGTTGGTGTGGGCCGAGGCACACATGCTCACCACTATGGGCATCATCAGGGCCACCGTGCCGGTGTTGCTCACGAAGGCACCGATGGCGGCCGTGACACCCATCACCAGGAAGTAGAGCCGCGTGGGGCTGTCGCCGGCCAGCCTGATGAGGCGGCCGCTGATGCTCGCCGCAAGGCCGGTGCGGAACACCGCACCGCCCACCACGAAGAGCCCCACCATCATCACCACTATGGGATTGGAGAAGCCGGAGAGTGCCTCGGGCACGGTGATGACGCCGGCCACGGTGAGCACCAGCAGGGCGCCCAGGGCCACGATGTCGGAGCGCACGCGGCCGTCCACGAAGAGCACGGCGGCGGCAAGCAGGGTGAGCAGGGTAAGCAGCATGGGGGTCAGCGTATGTCGATGAGTTTGTGGGTCTGGAGCGAGAGGCGCCAGCGGGGATGGTCGAGGATATACTCCACGGTGCGGGCCGTGTTGAGGCCCGAGCAGGGCTGGAGATAGTGGCGCGGGGCCGGCAGCAGGGCAGCCAGGCGCTCCACGTCCTGGCCCTGATACACCACCTTGAGCTCGTCGATGCGGTCCACGGCCCAGGGGGCCTCCTTGGGCGAGCAGGTGACCCAGTCGACGCCCGTGGGCACGGGCATGGAGCCGTTGGTCTCCACCTGGATGTAGAAGCCGGCGCCTTTCAGGGCGCGCACCAGCTCGGCGTCGAGCTGCAGCAGGGGCTCGCCGCCGGTGGCCACCAGGTGGCGCGACGGAAAGGCGCTCACGGCGGCTATGATCTCGGCGGCGCTCATGGGCGTGGCTGCCGCGAAGTCGGTGTCGCAGAAGTCGCAGCGGCGGTTGCAGCCGCTGAAGCGCAGAAACACGGCCGGGGTGCCCGTATAGTAGCCCTCGCCCTGCAGGGAGTAGAAAATTTCGTTTACGCTGTACATGGTCAGAGAGTGTCGTCGATGGTGTAGCTGGCCAGGTTTCCCTCGCTCTCCTGCACGTCCACGCGGTAGCAGTTGGGCACCTGCTCGCATATCCAGCGCGCCATGTTCTCGGCCGTGGGGTTGAAATCCACCACATCGTTGATGGCCGTGTGGTCCAGGCGGTCCATCACGCGGTTCTTGATGTGGGTGAAATCCGTGACCATGCCGTTTTCGTCGAGCTCGCGGGCGCGGCAATACACATTGATTATCCAGTTGTGGCCGTGGAGCGTGCTGCACTTGCTCTCGTAGTTGAGCCGCAGATAGTGGCTGGCCGATATTTCGAGGCGTTTCTTTACGAAGTACATTGCTGTGGTATTCGGTTGATTATAAGATTTATGAGTCTTATAAGATTCATAAGGATTCTTCTTCGGGGGCCGGAGCGTTGACCACGGCGATGCCGTGGCGGGCGGCCAGGTCTATCAGGAAGGCGATGGAGGCCTCGCGGGTGTCTTCGATGTCGCAATCCTTGATGGCCTGCTTGAGGGCCCCGGCCAGCATACCCACGGCGGGGCTGGGCGACAACCCGAAGATGTGCATTATCTCGTTGCCGTCCACGGGGTTGCGGCGGGCGCGCTCGGCGTCGAGGGTGCGGATGTATTCGTATTTCCGCTCCACCAGGTCGAAATTGTCGAGAAAGCGCTGCTTCTTCTCCTCGTTCTTGCTGGTGATGTCGGCGCGGGCCAGTATCATCAGGTCGTCGAGGTCGCCCTCGGCATAGTTGATGAGGCGTCGCACGGCGCTGTCCGTGACCTCGTCCTCCACCAGCGCGATGGGGCGCATGTGCAGCTCCACGAGCTTCTGCACATAGCGCATGTTCTCGCCCATGCCCAGGCGCAGGCGGCTGAAGATGCGCGGCACCATCTTGGCGCCTATGAAGTTGTGGTTGTGGAAGGTCCAGCCGGTGCGCTCGTCGTAGCGCTTGGTGGCCGGCTTGCCTATGTCATGGAGCAGGGCTGCCCAGCGCAGCCACTCGTTGTCGCTGGCGGCAGCCACGGTGTCGACCACCTGCAGCGTGTGGTAGAAATTGTCTTTGTGGCCGCGGCCGTGCACCACGCTCACTCCGGCCATGGCCTCTAGCTCGGGGAAGATGAGGGCCAGCAGGCCGCTGCGGTGGAGCAGGTCGAGGCCCACCGAGGGGCGCGGCGAGCGCATGATCTTGCACAGCTCGTCCTTGATGCGCTCGATGGTGATGATTTCGATGCGCGAGGCGTTGCGGCAGATGGCCTCGAAGGTGGCCGGCGCTATCTCGAACTGCAGCTGCGAGGCGAAGCGCACGGCGCGCATCATGCGCAGGGGGTCGTCGCTGAAGGTGATGTCCGGGTCGAGCGGCGTGCGGATGGTGCGCGTGGCAATGTCGTCGAGGCCGCCGTAGAGGTCGACGAGCTCGCCGAAGCCGTGGCCGTTGACACACAGCGCCATGGCGTTGATGGTAAAGTCGCGGCGGGCGATGTCTTCTTCCAGCGTGCCGCTCTCCACGATGGGGTTGCGCGAGTCGCGCTGATAGCTCTCGCGGCGGGCGCCCACAAATTCCAGCTCCAGGGCCCCGCGCTTGATCTGGGCGGTGCCGTAGCTGCGGAAGATGTTCACGTGGCAGCGGCGGCCCAGGCGGGCGGCCACGGCCTCGGCCAGCTCGATACCGGAGCCCACCGTGACGAAGTCGATGTCTTTGCTGTGGCGGCCTATGATGAGGTCGCGCACGTAGCCGCCCACCACGTAGCAGGGGCGCTCCAGGGCGTCGGCCGCGGCGCCCACGGTGCGGAATATGGGGTCTTTGAGCAGATGGGCGTAGTTCATTTCTGCAGGTCTATGATTTCTTCCGGCGCGCCGGTGATGCACTCCATGGGGCCGGCGGCGCGCACCACATAGGTGTTTTCGATGCCCACGGCGCCCGTGCCGGGTATTACAAACTTGGGCTCGAGGGCTATGCACATGTTCTCCTCCAGCACGTCGCGCGAGCGGGGGGCAATCACGGGCGCCTCGTTTATCTCGATGCCCAGGCCGTGGCCCACGAATCCGGCATGCTGCCGGTGGCCCATGAAATAGTGCTCGAGGCCAGCCTCGCGGGCCATGTCGAGGGCTGCGGCATACATGTCGCGCGCAGCCACTCCGGGGCGCCCCATTTCGGCCAGGCGGGCGCAGATGGCGCGGCTCACCTCGTGGGCGCGTTCGGCCTCGGACGCGATGCGGCCCAGGCGGAAGGTTCGGGTCATGTCGGTCATGTAGCCGGTGAAGTCGCCGTTCATGTCCACCATCACGGTGGTACCCGGTCGTATCACCGAGCCGTCGGCTCCCACGGGCAGCGAGGGGTCCATGCCGGCGCCGCCCATGGCGAAGTCGTAGGGGCTGGGTGCGTCGGCGTTGTCGCCCG
This sequence comes from uncultured Bacteroides sp., assembly GCA_964447895.1. Taxonomy (GTDB): domain Bacteria; phylum Bacteroidota; class Bacteroidia; order Bacteroidales; family Muribaculaceae; genus CAG-873. Next base: position 20,175 of record CAYUUN010000032.1, read on the forward strand.
TGAGGATGCTGCCCATGAACAGCTCCATCTCGCCGCCGGCCACGCGGAACTGCCCCAGGCAGCCCTCGAGGCGCGACAGGCGCTCTATCTCCACCTGCAGCTCGATGTCGCTCATGCCGGGCCGGTAGAGCTGCGGTATGCGGCGGTAGACGGCCTCGTGGCGCTTGCCCGACAGGCGCATGAGCTCGAGCTGGGCCGGCGTCTTCACGGCCCTCACGGCGCGCAGGGCGGCAGTGGCGCTCACGGCCTTCACCCCGGGCCACTGCGCGGCAAAGGCTGCGCGGGCGCGCTCCACGGCGGCATAGCTGGCTGCATCCATCTCCAGGGCCAGGCGCCCGGCGGCAGGACAGGTGGCGGCCACGCGCGCGGCAAAGTCTTCTATCTTACGCTCGGCGGCCACTCCCGGGCCCTCGAGCTCCACGCAGCGGCGCAGGCCGTAGAGGGCCTCGCCCCGGGCGGGCACGTAGGCATAGCCGGCAAACACGCGGCCCGTGAGCCAGTAGAGGTTGGCGTTGTCGGTCACGAGCATGGCGTCGGCCTCCGGGGCCATGGCCTGCTGCAGGCGCGACAGGCGCAGGTCGCGCTCTGCATCGGAGAGCAATATCAGGCGGTTGTCCGGGTGTTTCATATCTCGGCGAGTTGATGGAAAGAGTCAATACGGTGCTCGGCGCCCTCGGCCGTTCCGAAACCATAGGCACACCACACGGCGGGCACCCCGGCCTCGTGGGCCGAGTCGATGTCGAGCTGCGTGTCGCCCACGTACACCGGCCGCTGCAGGCCGTGGCGCTCCACCATCAGGGCTATGTTGCGCGCCTTGCTCAGGCCGTTGGTGCCGTGGGCCGCGCTGTCGTCGAAGATGTCGCCCAGACCGGTGAAATTGAAGAAGTTGACAAGCCCGGATGCGCCGCAGTTGCTCACGAGGTAGATCCGCGCCCCGCGGCTGCGCAGCAGCTCGATGGTCTCGCGCACGCGCGGATAGAGCACCCCGCCGCGGCGCGGCACAATCTCGGCCTCGAGCTCCTTCATGCGGGCCATGAACGCGTCGCGGTCGTAGTCGCCGGGGATGAGCGCCTCCATGATGGCGTCGAGCGGCTTGCCCATCTGTGTGAACAGGCGGTCGCGGTCGATGGGCGGGCACTGGATGCCGAAATGGCCTATGGTGGCGTTCCACACCTCGCAGTAGCCGTCGACGGCGTCCCACAGCGTGCCGTCCATGTCGAATATATATGAATCGTATTGTGTCATCTACACATAATTATAATGCAAAGATAATAATTATCTCCGACATTCCGCTTCAAATGCGGTATAGTAACTATGCAGCGTATAGATTGGTGCATCGAGTGGGAAAACTCGCGCCGAGACGCAGAGAATCAATAAAATGCTGTAAAACAGTTCAGTAGCGACGCTTTTCAAAGCGTCCGCCCCTGCTATATCAAGCGGTGGGGTGCCTATCGGGCGGGGGTGGTGCGGCGGGCGTCGGCGATTTCGAGCGAGGGGTTCATGATGGCGGCGTGCACGGCCACGTAGGTGCAGGGGGCGCCGGCGGTGTCGCGGAAGCTGTACCAGTCGGCGCGGCTCTCGATGCTGTCGCCGGCGGCGGTAACTATCACGATATCGGGGCGGCGGGTGCGCGCCGGGCCCATGTCCCAGGCGTCTCGATACACCACCAGGCCATCGTAGAGCAGCAGCATGGTGTCGCTGCAGGCTGTGCCGTGGCGGCGGCTGTCGAAGTGCTCGAGGCGCGCCGGCAGGATGGTGCGGCCGTCGAGGCCGTAGGAGGTGTTAAGCACCTGATACGACGGCCGGAAGAGGTCGGGGCCGGCGGCCGGGCGGGTGACGTCGAAGAACACGGCGCCGCGCGCCTGCGACGCGGGGGAGCGCCACATGGCGTCGACGCGCTCGATTTCAGCCGACAGCCGACGTTGCACGGCTATGGAGGCCGCGAGGCTGGCGAGGCACGCCCCGAAGAGCAGCGCCCATGCGGCCAGGGCGACGCGCCGCGGCAGCGGGCGAGGTAGATAGAAGCGCCCGAGCGACAGCAGGCCGGCAAGGGAAAACATCTGGCTGAAAGCGCCGGTGCGCGGCCCGGCGTAGTACTTCACGTAGATGGGCAGCGTGACCAGCCCGAAGGCCAGCAGGGCGAGCTGCCGGGCCAGGTGGACGCGCGAGGCGGCGAGCCGCCGGCGGGTGGCCCTGAAGGCAAGAACCACGACCATGGCGGCTAAATAGAGGAAGAACAGGCAGTTGAAGCCCAGCAGGTGGAGCAGGCGCCACGACAGCGTGCCGCGGTTCCAGATGGGCTCGCGGAAGTTCATGGAGTTCCAGAACGCGGGCGACAGGGCAATGCACGCCGAGCCCAGGGCCACGCCGGCGAGGATGGCCGCACACGGGCGGGGCAGGCGCTGTCTCCGCACCAGCGAGTACACCACGAGCGACGCACCCAGGGGCACGGCCAGCCCCTCGTGCCACCACGCGGCGCCCCAGGCAGCGAGAAAGCCGGCCACGGCGCTGCGGGCAGGTTCCCGGCCGTCGTAGCCGCGCTCATAGAGGGCGAATGTGGCCAGTCCCAGCAGCAGCGCCGGCAGGTAGTTGAGCGAATACATGATGCTGAACATGTAGTCGAGCCACGGAAACAGGAAGCAGAAGCCTGCAACCCAGGCGGCCGATGCCACCGACCCTGGCCGGCAGCGCACCACGCGCGGCCCCAGGGCCATGATGCCCAGGCAGCACAGCGCCATCAGTACGGCCCACACGCCGCGGGGCATGAACCCCAGGAAGAGCGCGGCGGCGAGGTTCCCCACCCTGCCGTTGGTGGTGTGCCACAGGTGCTCCACGTAGTCCACGGCCGAGGCGAGGGCACTGAGGCTCCACGCGCCGCCATCGACGCCGGCCATGTACCAGCGGTCGTCGGCACACAAGGGATAGATGCAGAACATCACCCCGAGAAGCGCCGCCACCGCGGTGCAAAGGACTATGTAGAGCCTCTTCAAAATATCATTCGGTAAAGAACACTCCTATCTGCTCGATGCCGGGCACGGTGTCGACCCGCATGAGATGGTGGAGTTTCACGGTGTCGCCGGGAGCGAGCTCCACGCCGCGGAGCACCGTGTCGGTTCGTTCATAGGTCAGTCCCATACCGCTGCCGTGCCACGAGCCGAACACGTCGGCCAGCTCGATGTCCACGGCCACGGTGTCCTGCGGCAGTATCACCTCCAGCCACAGGTTGCTGTAGGGATACTCCACGGAGTGGCGCACCGTCACGGCCAGATTGCCGCGCACGGCGGCCGTGTCGGTCATCTTGTCCAGGGGCATGGATATAGTGTCGGTGAAGCGCCAGCCGCCGGGCTCCACAGGCCTGAAGGCGCTGAACACCACGCGGCCGTCGGCGTGCCCGGCGCCACCGCAGGCACCGAGCAGGCAGCATGCAAGCGCTGCAGCTATCGACAGGAGCAACGCGCGCATGGCCATTACTTGTTGCCGGTGTTGGCGCCCTCGCCGCCCTCGCCGCGGGGCCCGCGGCTGCGGCCGTTGCGGCCGTTGCGGTTGCGTTTCGGTTTCTGCTCGCTCTTGCCCTGGGCGTCGGCGCCGCCCTGGCGTTCGCCGCCTTTGCGCTCCTGGGCGGGCTCGCCTCCCTGGCGGGGTGCGCCGCTCTCGGCGGCGCGCTTGCCGCGGCGTTTCTTTTTCTTGGCCTTGTCGAAGCGGGTGAGGTCGTCCTGGCCCAGGAGGTCGCCGTAGGCCGATGTCTCCTTGGGCCGCGCCTGCTGCTCGGCGCTCTCGAGCGCGAGGGGCTTCTCGCCGGCCTTGTTCATGGCTATCACCTCGAAGGCGCGGTCGGCGTCGATGGTCACGAGATTGACGGCCAGGCGCTTGTCGGTGCTGTAGGTGATCTGGCGCTTGAATATGTCGGTCTTGAAGTGGAAGTAGGTGGCGTCGGCCGTCTCGAGGCGTATCTCCTTGCTGGGCAGACTCTTCACGGCCTCCACATAGGCATCCACCTCAAAGTTGAGGCAGCACTTGAGCTTGGCGCACTGGCCGGCCAGTTTCTGCGGGTTGAGCGAGATGTCCTGATAGCGTGCGGCGCCGGTGGCCACGCTCACGAAATTCGTCATCCAGCTCGAGCAGCACAGCGGGCGGCCGCAGGGACCGATGCCGCCTATGCGGCCGGCTTCCTGGCGGGCGCCTATCTGCTTCATCTCGATGCGCACCTTGAATTTCTCGGCCAGCACCTTGATGAGCTGGCGGAAATCCACGCGCTCGTCGGCTATGTAGTAGAAAATGGCCTTGTTGCCGTCGCCCTGAAACTCCACGTCGCCTATCTTCATGTTCAGGCCCAGGTCTTCGGCTATGCGGCGGGCGCGTATCATGGTCTCATGCTCGCGGGCGCGGGCCTCGCGATACTTCTCGAGGTCGGCGGCCTTGGCCTTGCGGAACACGCGCTTGATCTCGCCCTCGTTCTTGGCGCGGCGGCGCAGACGCAGGCGCACGAGCGGCCCCGTGAGCGTCACCTGGCCTATGTCGTGGCCGGGCGTGGCCTCCACGGCCACCATGTCGCCCACCTCGAGGGGCAGGTGGGTGGAGTTGCGGTAGATGCCCTTGCGGGTGTTCTTGAACTGCACCTCCACGAGGTCGCACTCGCCGGCGGGGATGTCGGCCAGCCAGTCGTAGTCGGTGAGCTTGCCGCGCGGCTCGCTGCCGCAGCCGGTGCACGAGCGCCCGCAGGCAGCCGCGGAGCAGCCGCAGCAGCCGTCGCAGTCTTTCTCCTTGTCGCTCATCACTTGGCGAAGCTAACGGAACGCGTTTCGCGGATCACGGTGATCTTCACCTGTCCGGGATAGGTCATTTCGTCCTGGATGCGGCGTGCGATCTCGGCGGAGAGCTTTTCGGTCTCGGCGTCGTCGATCTTGTCGGCGCCCACGATCACGCGCAGCTCGCGGCCGGCCTGGATGGCGTAGGTCTTGAGCACGCCGGGATAGCTCAGGGCCAGCTGCTCGAGGTCGTTGAGGCGCTTGATGTAGGCCTCCACAATCTCGCGGCGGGCGCCGGGACGGGCGCCACTGATGGCGTCGCACACCTGCACGATGGGGGCCAGCAGCGATGTCTGCTCCACCTCGTCGTGGTGGGCGCCTATGGCGTTGCATATCTCGGGCTTCTCCTTGTATTTCTCGGCCAGCTTCATGCCCAGCAGTGCGTGGGGCAGTTCGGGCTCCTCGTCGGGCACCTTGCCTATGTCGTGCAGCAGGCCTGCGCGGCGTGCCTTCTTGGGGTTGAGACCCAGCTCGGAGGCCATGATGGCGCAGAGGTTGGCCGTCTCGCGCGAGTGCTGCAGCAGGTTCTGGCCGTAGCTCGAGCGGTATTTCATCTTGCCCACGAGGCGGATAAGGTCGGGGTGCAGACCGTGGATGCCCAGGTCGATGGCCGTGCGCTTGCCGGTCTCCACGATTTCTTCCTCCACCTGCTTGCGCACCTTGGCCACCACCTCCTCGATGCGGGCGGGGTGGATGCGGCCGTCGGCCACGAGCTGGTGCAGGGCCAGGCGGGCTATCTCGCGGCGCACGGGGTCGAAGCCGCTCAGCACGATGGCCTCCGGGGTGTCGTCCACGATTATTTCAATGCCCGTGGCAGCCTCCAGAGCACGGATGTTGCGGCCCTCGCGGCCTATGATGCGGCCCTTAATCTCGTCGCTGTCGATGTGGAACACCGTCACGCTGTTTTCGATGGCCGTCTCGGTGGCCACGCGCTGGATGCTCTGCACCACAATGCGCTTGGCCTCCTTGTTGGCCGTGAGCTTGGCCTCGTCCATGATGTCGTTGATATAGCCGGCAGCGGCCGTCTTGGCCTCGTCGCGCAGCGATTCCACCAGCTTCTCGCGGGCCTCGTCGCTGCTCAGGCCGCTGATGTGCTCGAGCTGCTCGCGGGCCTGTGCCACGAGCTTGTCCAGCTCGCCGCGACGGGCCTCCACGGCAGCCTCGCGGGCCTCAACGGCGGCTGCGCGCGATTCCACCTCGTTGCGGGCGCGCTGGTTCTCGCTCTGCTGCTGGTTCAACTGCAGCTCGCGCTGCTTCAGCTTGGCGTCGCGCTGGTCGGCCTGGCTCTGGCGGCGTGCGGCCTGCTTTTCGGCGTCGGTGGTTATCTTCATGGCCTCCTCGCGGCCCTCGAGCTCGCGGGTGCGCTTGATGTCCTCGGCCTCGCGCTCGGCGTCGGCCACTATTTCCTTGGCGCGTGTGCGTGCCATGCTGCGCTGCACCATCAGTGTCACCACTGCGGCCAGTGCGGCGGCCACCACAGCCACGGCTATCATCATGATCAAGTATGTCATATTATCAAGAGTATTGAGTATTTGAGATTAGTATTCAACGTGTTAAAATAAAAAAGCGCACCGGCAGGCGGCCACAGCGGGGCCGTGCGGGTGCGGGTGTAGTGGGTTCCGATTCGTTGCGGGCAGGCTCGACCTCTGTCGGGCCTCATTCGGGGGCATCGCCCGTGGCGGGCTCCAATATCTTGTCGAGCTTCTGCTCAAAACGGTCGAGAACCTCGGCCTGAGCGTCCAGCAGCTCGCTTTTCCTGTAGTAAAGCTCGGCGAAGGCCAGGGCCACGCGAGACATCACTTCCATGGGCGATTGCTTGTGTCCGGAATTGCGCCATTGGTCGTAGAGCTTGTTCACATGGTACTCTGCTCGCCGGTAAATGGCTTCCTCCTCGCGCTTGATGGTGAACCTTATGGGCTCCACATCGGCAATCTTTATTGTTATGCGTAGAGTGTCGGTCATCTTATAGCAACGATTCGGGGCATCGGGGCAGCGCTCAGTCGTTGAGGTCGGCTATGCAGCTGTCGATATCCCGCACCAACTCCGCTATCATCTCCCGCGCGGCCTCGAGCTCAGGGCCCGACGCCGCCACCGTGTGGCTCACCGTCAGATACTCGATGCGCAGCTCCAGGGCTTCGCGCTCCCGGCGCCCGCGTTCCAGCTCTTCGTTGAGCCTGGCCACCTCGGCGCGAGCCTCTTCGAGACGTTTCTGCATCAGAGCGTACTTCTCGAACACGAGCGTCGTCTTGGCTGCGACGCGCTCAAGCTGTTGCTGAAGGTCGAGGGCCATGATATTGGAATTTCCACAAAATTACATCATTTTTCCCACCCACGCAAAAAAAACACCAAATTTTTGTTAAAAACCGTGCATCTCACTATTTCTTTTTCTGTAAAAAATAAAACAAATAACGCGAGTTCGGGATAACAACACCAAGAAATTAGTCTACTGTAATACGCGTACAT
>CAYUUN010000033.1:0-26665 GCA_964447895.1 uncultured Bacteroides sp.
GGCATGAAAATACTCACCATCAACGGCAGCCCCCGCCTCGACGGCTGCACCGACCGCGCCCTGCGCGAAGTGGAGAAGACACTGGCGGAAAACGGCGTGGAATACGAGCGCGTCAACATAGGCAACAAGGACATACGCGGCTGCATCAGCTGCAACTACTGCCGCACGCACGGCCGCTGTGTGTTCAGCGACCAGGTGAACGAAGTGGCGCCCAAGTTTGCGGCCGCCGACGGCATGATCGTGGGCACTCCGGTGTACTACGCCGGCGCCAACGGCCAGGCCCTGGCCTTCCTCGACCGCCTGTTCTACAGCACGGCGGGCACGGTCGACCCCACGATGAAGGTGGGCGCAGCCGTGATTTCGTCGCGCCGCGCGGGCTCCACCTCGGCGCTGGACGAGATAAACAAGTATTTCACCATCGCCTCGATGCCGGTGGTGTCGAGCACCTACTGGAACGAGGTGCACGGCTTCACGGCCGACGATGTGGAGAAAGACGCGGAGGGGCTGCAGACGATGCGCAACCTGGGCCGCAACGCCGCCTTCCTGGTGAAGGCCATCCGCGCCGCCCGCGAGGCCCATGGCCTGCCCGAGCAGGAGCACGGCTATTTCACCAGCTTCCCGGACGGCAAGTGACGGGAGAGGCGGGGATATAAGTCTTATAAAAACCTATAAAGCGGCGCATCCCGCAGAGAATGGTCTCTGCGGGATGCGTGTTTTTGCGGGGCGGGCGCGGGTTACCAAATCACGACGCGCTCGGCGGCGGGGCGCCACATGGGCTGGCCCGGCTCGATGGCGAAGGCGGCGAAGAAGGGCTCGATGTTGCGCAGCGAGGCGTTCACGCGCCAGCGGCCCAGCGAGTGGGGGTCGGTCTTGGTGCGCTTGAGTATCTCGGCCTCGCGGATGTTGCCTGCCCACACGTTGGCATAGGCCAGGTAGAAGCGCTGGTCGGGTGTGAAGCCGTCGATTGTTTCGCCGGCGGTGTCGCCCAGGGCGTTGTGGTAGGCGGTGTGGGCCACGCGCAGGCCGCCCTGGTCGGCGATGTTCTCGCCCAGGGTGAAGCGGCCGTTGGCGTGCACGCCGGGAGCCACCTCGATGGCGTCGAACTGTGCCGCGAGGCTGTCGGCCAGCGCGTTGAAGGCTGCGGCATCGGCGTCGGTCCACCAGTTGGCGAAGTTGCCGTCTTTGTCGAACTGGCGTCCCTGGTCGTCGAATCCGTGGGTCATTTCGTGGCCTATCACCACACCGATGGCGCCGTAGTTGGCGGCGTCGTCGGCCTCGGGGTTGAAGAAGGGCTCCTGCAGGATGCCTGCGGGGAAGCAGATTTCGTTGGTGAGGGGGCTGTAGTAGGCGTTCACGGTCTGGGGCGACATGTACCAGCGGTCGCGGTCGACGGGCTTGCCGAAGTCGGCGTTGTTATATTCCTGGTTGAAGAGGATGGCGGCCTGGATGTTGTTCCAGTAGGGCTTGGAGGGGTCGATGGAGAGGCCGCTGTAGTCGCGCCACTTGTCCGGGTAGCCTATCTTCACGGTGAAGGCGTCGAGCTTCTCGTGGGCGCGTGCCTTGGTGGCGTCGCTCATCCAGGAGAGGTTGTCGATGTGCTGTCCCAGGGCTGTGCGGAGGTTGCCCACGAGTGCGAGCATCTTTTCCTTGGACGATGCGGGGAAGTATTTTTCCACATAGAGCTCGCCCAGGGCTTCGCCCAGCATGCCGTTCGGCACGGCCAGGGCGCGCTTCCAGCGGGGCTGCTGCTGCTCCACGCCGCTGAGCACCTGGCTCATGCGGAAGCCGGCGTCGACGAAGTCGTCGCTCAGGTAGGGGGCGGCGCTGTCGAGGTAGCCGGCGGCCACGTAGTCGCGCAGGGCGGTGAGGTCTTCGGCGGCGAGGATGCTGTCGACGGTGGCGTAGCTGCGGGGCTGGCCTATGATGATGTTGTCGACGCCCCGCACGCCCTGGCTCTCGAAGTAGCGCTTGAGGTCGATGTGGGGATATTCGGCGGCCAGCTGTGCCACGGCGCGGGGGTTGTAGCTTGCGGCGGGGTCGCGCAGCTCCTCGCGGCTCATGGCGGTGCGGGCCAGGGCCGTCTCGATGCGCATGGCGTTGGCGGCCATGCGGGCGGCATTTTCCTCGTCGAGGCCGGCGAGGCGGCCTATGGTGGTGAGGTATTTGACGTAGGCCTCGCGGATGCCGCGGGCGTTGTCGGTGTCTTCGAGATAGTAGTCGCGGTCGCCCAGTCCGAGGCCTCCCTGGCTCCAGTACATCACGTTGATGTCGCTGTTCATCATGTCGGCCTCGACGCCTGTGCCGAAGAATGCCGAAACGCCGGGCATCGTGGCCATGAGGTCGACGATGCCGTCGCGGTCGGTGCAGTAGATGCGTGCCAGGTCGAGGAGGGTGGCGCGTGCGCCCTCGGCGTTGAGGCGTGTGCTGTCCATGCCCATGGCATAGAGGTCGGCTATCTTCTGGGCGTTGGAGCCGGGAGCGGCGGTGGCGGGGTCGAGACCCAGCACGAGGTCGCGCACCTGGCTGCGGTTGAGCTCGCCCAGCTGGTCGAAGGTGCCGTAGCGCGAAAATTCGGGCTTGAGGGGGTGGGCTTTCATCCAGCCGCCGCAGGCGTAGTCGTAGAAGTCGCTGCCCGGAGCCACGCCGGTGTCGAGGTTGGCCCGGTCTACTCCGCAGTTGGTCTGGGCGGTAGCGCCCAATGCTGCCATCATAGAAAGGATTGCTATTGTTGCTGATTTCATTTTAAAGCAAATTTTTGAACGTACAAAATTACAACTTCCCCCGCAATTTTTCTCCCAAAACTCATCAAAAAATGGCGTGCGGGCTGAAAAAGTGAAACTATTGCTTGCGCGCGGCGTTTTTTTTGTGTAAATTCGTGCACTTTAGAGTAATGGAATTCTATGTCGGAACAGGAACTCAACTCATATCGTTTCACCTCGGGCGAGGAGCCAAGCGATGAAATGCTGCGGGCCATAGTGAAGGAAATGGCCCGCGAGGCCAAGGAGCGTCAGCAGGAGGCCACCGCGGCATATTTCGCCGATATGCACCGCCGGGCCCGAGAGGAGAAAGCGCGCTGGGCCGAGCGCATAAAGGCCGCCCGCAATGGTTAAGCCCGGAAGAAAGCCCGAGCTTATCGTGATTGCCGGACCAAACGGTTCCGGCAAGACCTCACTGACGCGCAGTTTTCTGCATCACGAGTGGGCCGACGGCACGGTTTATATTAACCCCGACGAGGTGGCAAACGCAGAATTTGGCGATTGGAATTCAAAAGAAGCGATTCTTCAAGCTGCCGAATATTGCCGGCAGTGGCGCGAAAGATGCCTTAAGGAGAGAATAAGTTTCGTTTTCGAAACGGTGTTTTCAGCCGACGACAAGATGGATTTTCTCTTGCGGGCTAAGAACGCAGGCTTTTTTGTGCGCTTGTTTTTCATTTCTACCGGCCACCCCTCCATAAATGCCGCCAGAATCGCCAAAAGGGTGATGGAAGGAGGCCACGACGTGCCGATTACGAAAATCGTATCGAGATATACCAGGTCCATAATCAACTGCGGGATGATTGCCCCGCTGGTGGACAGGCTTTACGTATATGACAACTCTGTCGACGACAGGGATGCCGAGATCCTTTTCAGGCTCAGCGACGGACGGCTGGAAAAAATGTATGTCGACCTGCTGCCGGACTGGGCCAGAAGTATAATACCATAATACCGGAGATAAGAGTGAAAAGAGATAAAGACAAAAAAAAATGGCGTGCGGGCTGAAAAAGTGAAACTATTGCTTGCGCGCGGCGTTTTTTTTGTGTAAATTCGTGCACTTTAACAACGCTGAAACCATATAATCCCAGACATAACCAATGAGCTACCTGAAGTTTGACAAAAACCTGCTCATCAACCTCGACCAGTCGTTGACAAAGGAGATGCTCCGCACCAATCAGGCGGGCGCCTACCACTGTTCGACTCTGCCGGGATGCAACACCCGCAAGCAGCACGGCCTGCTGGTGATTCCCATTCCGGAAAAGGAGAACAAAAACTTTGTGCTGCTGTCGAGCCTTGACGAAACCGTGATTCAGCACGGTGCGGAATTCAATCTGGGCCTGCACCGCTACCGCGGGGGAGTGATTGCCCCGGCAGGCCACAAGTACATCCGTGAATTTGACTGCGAGAGCGTGCCGCGCATGACCTACCGCGTGGGTGGCGTGATTCTGACGAAGGAGAAGATTTTCATCTCGAATGAAAACCGTATCCTCATCCGCTACACGCTCGTCGATGCCCACTCGGCCACGACGCTGCGCTTCAAGCCTTTCCTGGCTTTCCGCGAGAGCAACGCCCTGTGCGTGGCCAACGACGCCGTGCGCCGCGACACCGAGCCGGTGGACAACGGCGTGGCCGCATGCCTCTACGAGGGCTTCCCCACGCTCTACATGCAGTTCAGCCGCAAGCCGCGCTGGGTGCCGGAACCCAATTGGTACAACGGCATCGAATACGTGAAAGACCTGGAGCGCGGCGTGCCCTACTGCGAGGACCTGTGGGTGCCGGGCTACTTCGAGGTGCCCCTGCGCAAGGGCGAGAGCGTGATTTTCTCGGCCGGCGTGGCGCCTGTGAAGCCTGCGTCGCTCAAGAAGATGTATGAGGGCGAGATTGCCTCGCGCACGCCCCGCACGAGTTTCTACAACTGCCTGAAGAACGCCGCCAAGCAGTTCTACGTGCGCGACGGCGAGGATATGTACGTGATCAGCGGTTTCCCCTGGGGAGTGGTGCTGGCGCGCAACACTTTCATGGCTGTGCCGGGCCTCACGCTGGCCATCGACCACCACGACGACTACCATCGCATCATGGCCACCGCCCTGCGGGCGCTCAATAAATATATCGATACCGGCGACACTGCCTCGCGCCTGCAAGGCATAGACCTGCCCGACATCCCGCTCTGGGCCGTGTGGGCCATGCAGCAATACGACAAGAGCCGCAAGGCGCTCCATCCGTGCCCCTACGCCGAAGAAACTGCGCGCATCGTGGATTATATCCTCGACGGCGGGCATCCCAACCTGCACGTCGACCCCGCCACCGGCCTGCTGCACACGCTGGGCACGGGCCAGCCCGTGTCGTGGATGAACTCGATGCTCAACGGGCGCCCCGTGATACCCCGCTCGGGCCTGCTGGTGGAATTCAACGCCTTGTGGTACAACGCGCTGATGTTTGCCATCAAGGTCGGCGAGGAAGCCTCCATCGACTCGGCGCGCATCGAGCGCTGGCGCGAGACGGCCGAGCGCATGAAGGAGCCTTTCATCAACACCTTCCTCAACGAGGCCGGATATCTCTACGACTATGTGGACGGCACCTATGCCGACCCGGCCGTGCGCCCCAACATGGCCGTGGCCATAGGCCTTGACTACTCGCCGCTCGACCGCCGCCAGCGCAAGGGCGTGCTCGATGTGGTGACCCGCGAGCTGCTCACCCCCAAGGGCCTGCGCACGCTCTCGCCCCGCAGCTACGGCTACCGGCCCTTCTACCTGGGCTCGCCCGAGGAGCGCGAGCTGGCCATGCACCAGGGCCCGGCCCGTCCGTGGCTCATGGGCTTCTATGCCGACGCCTACCTGCGCGTCTTCGGCATGAGCGGCGTGGCCTATATCGACCGTATGCTCATAGGCTTCGAGGACGAGATGAGCCAGGGATGCATAGGCTCACTGTCGCAGCTCTACGACGGCAACCCGCCCTTTGCCGGCCGCGGCGCCGTGAGCCACGCCACCAATGTGGCCGAGGTGCTACGCACGCTGCGCACGCTCAAGAAACTCAATGTTTAACCTCCGAAATCCGCTCTTGACAAGAATATGAAAGCATTAATGTTCGGCTGGGAGTTCCCGCCCCACATCCTCGGCGGACTCGGCACTGCAAGCTACGGCCTCACGAAGGGCATGTGGGAGTGCGGCGACATGGAAATCGACTTTGTGATTCCCAAGCCCTGGGGCGACGAAGACCGCTCGTTTGCCCGCATCATCGGCGCCTCGCAGGTGCCTGTGGCATGGCGCGACGTGAGCCGCGAATATGTGGAGCACCGCATAGGCAAGGTGATGAGCCCCGACCTCTACTTCGCCCTGCGCGACCACATCTATGCCGACTTCAACTACATGCGCACCAACGACCTGGGCTGCATTGAGTTTTCCGGCCGCTATCCCGACAACCTGCTCGAGGAAATCAACAACTACAGCATCGCCGCCGGCGTGATTGCGCGCACGGTGCCCTTCGACATCATCCACTCCCACGACTGGCTCACCTATCCCGCCGGCATCCACGCCAAGCAGGTGACGGGCAAGCCCCTGGTGATACACGTGCACGCCACCGACTACGACCGCTCGCGCGGCAACGTGAACCCCACGGTGTTCAACATCGAGCGCGACGGCATGATTCATGCCGACCACATCATCACCGTGAGCAACCTGACGCGCCGCACCGTGATCGAGAAATACGGCATTGACCCCGCCAAGGTCACCACGGTGCACAACGCCGTGGTGCCCCTGTCGCAGGAGCTGCTCGACATCAAGGTGGAGAAAAACCCCAAGGAAAAGGTGGTGACCTTCCTGGGACGCATCACCATGCAGAAAGGCCCGGAATACTTCGTGGAGGCCGCCGTAAAGGTGCTCCGCCTGTGCCACAACGTGCGCTTCGTGATGGCCGGCAGCGGCGACATGATGGACAAGATGATACGCCTGGCCGCCGAGCGCGGCATAGCCGACCGCTTCCACTTCCCCGGCTTCCAGAAAGGGCGCCAGGTATATGAGATGCTCGCCGCCAGCGACGTCTACATCATGCCCAGCGTCAGCGAGCCCTTCGGCATCTCGCCGCTCGAGGCCATGCAGATGGGCGTGCCCAGCATCATCTCCAAGCAGAGCGGCTGCGCCGAAATCCTCCACAACGTCATAAAGACCGACTACTGGGACATCGACGCCATGGCCGATGCCATCCACTCCATCATCACCTATCCCGCCATGTACAACCAGCTGCGCGAGAAAGGCCTCGAAGAAGTGGCGCAGATCACCTGGGAAAAAGCCGGCCGCAAGGTCATCGACATCTATAAGAAAGTACTCAACCGCTAACGCCTCACACACACCATACCACAATGAAAGCCATTTGCTTCAACTTTGAAATCCACCAGCCGATGCGCCTCAAGCGCTATCGCTTCTTCGATATCGGCAACGACCACTACTACTACGACGATTTCCTCAACGACGAAATCGTGACCCGCGTGGCCCACAACAGCTACATTCCCGCCGCCGAGACCATCCTGCGCATGATCGCCGACACCAAGGGCGCCTTCCGATGCTCCATCAGCATCAGCGGTGTGGCCCTCGAGCAGCTCGAGCAATACGTGCCGGAGTTCATCGACCTGCTCAAGAAGATGGCCGACACCGGCGCCGTCGAGTTCCTGGCCGTGCCCTATGCCCACTCGCTGGCATCGCTCATCGATCCGGACGAGTTTGCCAACCAGGTGAAAGTCGAGTGCGACAAGCTCCACTCGCTTCTGGGCGTGAAACCCAAGGTGCTGCGCAACACCGAGCTCATCTACGACGACGAGATAGCCGCACAGGTGCTCGCCATGGGCTTCAAGGGCGTGCTCACCGAAGGTGCCAAGCACATCCTGGGCTGGAAGTCGCCGGACTATGTCTACGCCGCCGCCGGCGCCCCCAAGCTGCGCCTGCTGCTCAAGAACGACAAGCTCAGCGACGACATCGCCGCACGCTTCAGCGACACCTCCTGGGACCAGTATCCCCTCACCGCCGACAAATACATGAACTGGGTGGCATCCACCCCGGCCGACGAGCAGGTGGTGAACCTCTGCCTCAACCTCGAGACATTCGGAGGCTTCCACCCCGCCAACACCGGCATCTTCCAGTTCCTCGAGGCTCTGCCCCGCTTCGCCGCCGAGAAAGGCGTGGAATTCCGCACCCCCTCGCAGGTGCTGGCCGTGCTCAAGCCCGTGGGCGAGCTCAGCGTGATGCACCCCATCAGCGGCGCCGACGAGGCGCGCGACGTCAGCGCATGGCTGGGCAACTCCCTCCAGAACGAAGCCTTCAACAAGCTCTATAGCGTGGCCGAGCGCGTGCGCCTGTGCGACGACCGCCGCCTCAAGCAAGACTGGTACTACCTCCAGGGCAGCGACCACCTCTACTACATGAGCACCAAGCACTTCGCCGACGGCGCCGCCCACTCCATGTTCAGCCCCTACGAAACGCCCTACCAGGCGTTCACCAACTACATGAACGTGCTGGCCGATTTCATCGTGCGCGTCGAAGAGCAGTACCCCCTGAGCATCGAAAACGAAGAGCTCAACTCGCTGCTCACCACCATCCGCAACCAGGCCACCGAGATCGAGGCCCTCAACAAAGAACTCGCCTCCATGCGCAAAAACATCGAGCAGTTCAACGTAGAGCACTCCCTGCGCCAGGCCCCCGCTCCCGCAGCCGAAGCCCCCGCTCCCGCAGCCGAAGCCCCCGCTCCCGCAGCCAAGCCCGCCAAGAAGCCCGCAGCCAAAAAGCCCGCAGCCAAAAAGCCCGCAGCCAAGAAGCCCGCAGCTAAGAAAACTGCCGCCAAAAAGCCCGCCACCAAGAAAGCCGAAAAATAACCTGGCTTCCTCCACCCCGTATTTCAGCAGAGTGTGCAGCCTCTCCCCCGGGCCGCACACTCTGCCTGCTTTTCACCCGCCGGGTCGTAAACCCCTGCTGCACGGCTCCCGCGAATGCCTACACGTCATTGTCCGTGTCCTCGGCTGCGGTTTTGGCAATTGCTCTTGAGAGCTGCTTGCATTCAGCGGCATATCGAGCTATATCCTTGTGTGTGTTGAAATAATTTTTTATTACTGTCCGCTAAAAATTTTTAGGGGACAGTAATAGTTGCGTATCTTCTTTATTTGCGCACCGTAGACTTCAGTGCGGATGGCGTTGAGAGCCTCAAAAAGAGTAATGGTCCTATACGTTTTCGCGCGGACATTCATCGCAAGAGATATTCGCATCCGTAGAATCGCACTCGTTTCCATGTGGTCGTCACACTAATTACAATCTAAATCCAATCAAAGCCACCTTTACAAAATTGCTCTTGCGGTTGCCAATGCTCATCAATCGTGCCGGATGGCGACTTTTATGACGTTGTCGCGGCGGGTTTCAAACAGGTCGTAGGCGTCCCCGATGTTTGAGAGGGGGAAGGTGTGGGTTATCAGGGGTGTGGTGTCGATTTTGCCTTCCGAGATGAGGCGTAGTATCTCGTCGCAGTCGCAGCCGTCGACTCCGCCGGTCTTGAACGTAAGATTCTTGCCGTACATTTCGGGCAGGGGCAATATCTGCGGCTTGTCGTAGAGGGCCACGACGGTGACGATAGCATTGGGGCGCGCGGCTTGCCATGCCAGCCTGAATGTGTCTTCTGCTCCGGCAACCTCGATAACGCGGTCGGCGCCGCCATGTTCGCTCAGTTCGGCCACCTTCGCCAAACATTTATCGGGACTTACCACAATTGTGTCCGGGAAGTGTCGTTTTACGAAATGGCGGCGAGATTTTTCGAGCTCGCAGACAATAATCCGCTTCGGATTATACAGCCGCACGCACTGCAGGGTGCAGAGGCCGGTGGGTCCGGCGCCGATAATCAGCACCGTATCTTCCATGCCTATCTTCGATATTTTGGCGGCCCAATAGCCGGTGGCAAGAATATCGCCCACAAACAGGGCCTGCTCATCGCTCACATCGGCAGTTATCACGCTCAGGCCATTGTCGGCGTGGGGCACACGCACGTACTCGGTCTGTCCGCCATCGATGCGGCAACCAAGTGCCCAGCCGCCATTCGGGTCGGTGCAATTGTTGACCCACCCGTTGCGGCAGAAGAAGCACCGGCCGCAGAACGTCTCCACATTCACCGCCACGCGGTCGCCCGGCCTCACCTTTGTCACTGCGTCGCCGACGCTTTCAACCACGCCCACCATCTCATGCCCCACGGTTATGCCCGGCACCGCCCGGGGCACGCTCCCATGCTTGATGTGCAAGTCGGAGGTGCAGATACTGCTCAAAGACACCCTCACCACAGCATCCGTCGCCTCCACTACCGCAGGCTTCACTTTCTCCGTCACCGCAAACCGCCCTCTCTCAATATAGGTCAATGCTTTCATAATCTATTTATTTACTGTGGATGTGAGTTTTTCACGAGGTTTTCCAGCTGCTGCCGGATGCCTTGGAAGTCTTGGTTGAGGTCGAGATTGCGGTAGTAGATCATGTTGCCGTCGTGCCATTTCATTTGGCCCTCGGGTTGAAATTCTTCCTGTGTCTTGGCATAGAGAAGCATGCCGTCGGTTTTGCCGGTGTGCCCGCGGTCGTGGTTCAGCACATATGTGAGAATCTGATTCTGATTATGGCTGTGGATGGTGGGTTTGTCGAAATATGTCTGATGGTTCTTCGAGTAATATTTAGTGTCGATAATGAGGGTGCGCTCTCCCAATGTGAGAAAAATGTCGGTCTGAAGGATGGGAAGCATTTCCATGGAGGTTTCTTCCCTGTCGACATTCCAGGCAATCTGCCTGGCACAGGCTTTAAACTCCGGATGATGCCTCCGGTAATACTCCAGAACAAATTTCTCATAGAGACGGCACATGTGCTCGTCGGAGAAGGTGTGCATCTTGACGTTTCCTTCCTCAGTCGTCAGCAGCATGTTGTCAATGATAAAGTAGCAGAGATATAGAAGCATCTGATATGTTCTGGAGTTTCGGTCGAAACGGAATCTGCGCCACGGAATGTTATGCAAGTCGATCTCTTTTACATGGGCAAAGTACGGGAGCAATTTCAACAATGATTTCTTGCGGGCGTTCTTAACGTCCTTATGCTTAATCAACAGGAGCAGTGTGGTTTTCAGAATCCGGTTGAAAGTGTTGTCCTCTGAATGCTCATCGAACTCACATGCCAGTCGACGGGAGCCCCGGGAATAATTTCTGATGGTGTCGTTGATGTCGAGTTTTCCTCTGAGAGTAGTCAGTTCGTCACGACGGGCGACATACGTGCGATGCAATCCCTGCTTGAGTTGGGCAGAGACGCCGCGCGCGAGTATCTCGGCAAAGAGGTCGTGGATATCCTCGAACGCTTCGCCTGCGATCTCTTCGTAGTTGTTCTTCCCAAGCTCCTGAAAAGCATAGGAGAGCATATAAAAGATATTCTTGATTAATATGCCTTTGTCTTCCGTCATTTCAAAAGGTCGAGTAAACGGGACTTCTCTGCCTCACGCTTTTGCTTGGAGTCGAACCAGTATTCGTCGAGCATGGGGCAAAGGTCATATTTCACCACTGATTCAATCCATGGTTCGTCAGTTTTCTTTCCGCAGAAATAACTGTGGCCGATGCGGAATCCTTCGCCAAGAGATTCATCTTCGGCGATCTTTTCATTAAGAACCTTGACGGCATCCACCACTTTTTGTATTCTCTCATCGGAATGTTTGGCCATTTCCTTCTTGAATCCGGGGGTGTCGAGTCCCGGCGTCATCGAGTAGAAGCTGAACCGGCGTCGCAGAGCATAGTCAATCATGGCCAGGCTGCGGTCGGCTGTATTCATCATGCCTATGATGTGCAGGTTTTCCGGCACAGAGAAATATTCTCCGCTGTAGGCCAATTTCACAGGCTGGCCGCGATAGCTGTTCTCTATCAGCATGAGCAACTCTCCGAAGATTTTGCTCAGATTGCCACGGTTGATTTCGTCGATTATGAAGAAAAAGTCTTTATCGGGCTGCTCCCCGGCTTTCTTGCAGAAGCTGTAGAACACGCCTTTGCGTAGCTCGAAGCCGCCATCGGCTGTGGGCCTATAACCCATTATGAAGTCCTCATAGGAATAGTTCTGATGGAACTGTATCATCTCGACACGGCCGCTGTCTTTCCGCCCCATCATGTAGAATGCGAGGCGCCTGGCGGAGAATGTCTTGCCCACGCCGGGCGCGCCTTGAAGAACGACGTTCTTTTTCCGGCGAAGCAGCCGGGCGAGTTCGTCGAGTTTTTCCTCCGGCATGAAAACCTCAGCGAGGAATTGCTCCTTGGTATATGCCTCGAAGTCGTCTTTATGCTTGATGATGTTTGTGTCGTCGGGCTCGGGATTCTCCTGGCGGACGAGATCCAAAACGGTCTCGTATTCCTCCGGAGTGAGCTTGAAGAACGAGCCGTTCTGGTTCTTGATGAACTCCATTTCGCGGAGTGAATCAAGATCCTTGAAAGCAAACCATGAAATCGGAGCCTCCAGGGTCTCGGTCTTCTCAAAGGTAATGGTATCTCCATCGCTTGCCTTTACCACCTTGGCAAGCGCAACAATTTTCTTGACGGGATGAGCCTCATAACCGACCACTACATCTCCCACCCGTGCATTTTCGAAGTTGGCCGGCACGCGGCGTTTGTTGCCCCGGTTGTTTTTTACTGTATAATCAACCTGCTCGCCCACTTTAAGGTCGGCGAAGCTCCAGTATTTAGGGCTTGCCACAAGCCACCAGTATTGAGTTTTATCCATTGGTGTATCCGGTTCGGCCACGGTGGCGCCATCAGGCTCCGGCGCCTTGAGCGCATGCGCGTGCGTCTGCTCGGCGATAAGCGGCGAGTAATATCTGCTTATCCAGAAGCCAAGATCGCCGGCCAGTGTGGCATGTGCCTCGATATTGAAGTATTTTTCACTATCGCTTTCCATCAATCCATGAAAGAGGGAGATGAGGCTTTCATCACCTGCAATGGCCTTCTGAAGAATGCGGTTTACGGCATAGCCTTTCGTCACTTCAGAAGCGCGGCCGTTTGCTTTCGGACAGTTGTCGAAACCCACTTTTTTACAAATGTTGCTGAACTCGCTCCATTTGTAAATGCAATATTTTTCGGGGAAACGAAGCCAAAGATATGTGCTGATTGCATTTGTGTTTTGATAGTGCATTTTGCCGGGGCTCAGGCGTGCGGCGAGTGCTTCGGCCTTGCTCATAAAGCTGCTGATGCGCGATTCCACGTCCAGGCTTTCGTCAAACAGTTCCAGAAACATCTGCTTGACGGTTTCAGGCTCTTGCTTTGCGAAAGAAATTATCATTAGCCGGGGGAAGGTGCTCTGAGAGCCTAAAAGATTGCCTGTGCCACTCAATGCCTTTTCAAGCATAAGGGCAAAGTCGGGGGCGTCTGCGTCCCAGTGCGATTGGAAGGCTTTAAGTGCGGCCCATTTGTAATTTTCGCGCGCCCAATGCTCGGCGAAGTCGGCTTCGTACTTTTTCAGGATATCGGCAAGAATGTAGTCCCGTAGAGCCTCGGCAAGCTCAGGCCTAAGGGTCCATTTGAACGTCCCTTCCCCACTGTTCACGGGCTGCCCTGCGGCCATGGCCACGAGCCAGTAGGAATCTGAGCCGTCGAGCCCTTTGATGGCAAATGTTCCGAGCTTATCGACAACGCTTTTGCCAAACCACATCACATCGGCGTTATATTTCCCGAAGGAGCCCCCGTACATGTTTGCGACGCCCGTGCAGGTATTCTGCCTGTCGGGAGAATAATAGAAAGCTAAAAGCGTTTGAAGCCTCTCCGGGGTGGTCACTTCCGGATCCCGGAGGATAGTATTCCACATTTCCCGAGTGACAGGAATTTCGCACGTGAAGGTGTTTTTCACCTTTTGCTCATGTATAATCAGGGGATTTTCCATAATTAATGCAGTCAAAAGCAGTTTCAAAGCTTGGATTAGTTATTTTTTTCACATTCCGGCACCGATATTCATAATTCGGGATCGGCGTATTCATAGTATATGTTCCAAAGGATGTCAGGGAAACCATATCCACAACATTCCACCGATTTGATTATTCTCTTCATTCGAGGTGCATAGTCGGGCAACAACCCATTTTCGGCTATGAATCTCACAGCTTTGTTAAAGTTATTCGCCACTGCGGTGTAGAAAGGCTCCTCATAATCGCCAAATTGCGCAGTCAAGCTGCAGCCTTGCTCAACATAAAATAGCATAAGGTCGGCAATGGCCACAGGATCAGGCACAAGCTTTTTGAAGGCATTGACCAGTTTATTGCATTCTCTGAAACCGGGATTTTTTGGAGCGCCGTTTCTTCCGTAGAACTGACTGCGCACCGCCGTCTTGTATTTTTCAAGTTCAGCCCTGCTGTCGGGTTCCAAATAAAATTCGAGCCAAGCGTGGGCTTCCTTACTTGCACCATATAAATCAAGCATTATTTCTACGATCTCCTCCTTTGGAAGAGATAGCAAGTGCCTCTTAAGTTTAGCTTTCGACATATTTTTTCAAATCAAGTGAGTCCATTTGCCGCTCCTTAATTCGCCGCTGCTTGATTGCAGCAGCCTACAACTGTAATACTTCACAAAAGTAGCCATAATCCCCATAATATAAAATTATTATCAAAATTTTAACACTCTATTGCGTGGCGGATTCCCAGTAATTCATTTTTGTCCTCCAGGGTAATTCATTAGTTGTCTTTTATTGATAACTTTGCGTCAGTAAAACAAACATCGAATAATATGACAAGACCAACTGATGAATTTCAGGACTACATCAATTGTAAAATAAGAGACAGACAATTGTCTTCAAATGAGAGCTTCGAATCAGCACAATATAAGGCGATGCTTCTTATTATGCTCAGCACTTTTCCAACCGGTCAAGACAAAATGACGCTACGAATCGATAAATACGTGAAGGATGCGATGCAGGCATTGATGACGAATTTTGTCATAAGAAAGGGGCGCGTTGAATACGAAATCATAGAAGCTGAGTTCTATCTATATTGCAATGAGCATGAGGATATTACAACTTATCCACGATCAATGGCTCCAGGTAGATTTTGGTTTTACGAAAGTGGTGTTGACATTACACTGTACAGCCGTGTACGATATAAGGATGGTAAAGTAGATAGCGAACAATCAAAATACGGAGGCATCCTCATCCGGTCACTAAAGAAAACTGCATACAATGAAAATGGCTCGGTATATAATCGGCAAAACCAAAAGTACATTTTTGCGAAACGAAAAGTACAATTTTTGGAATTTTCGGCCATTTGCAAAACGGCTGTTTGACCGCCTTTTAATCGCCGCTCAAACGCTATTTAACCGCTACAAAAATCCCTCAAACATCTTTCAGTCTGAGGGATTTTTCGTTGGTTTTGATTATGCCATTCGCGTCAGTATTCCGACGCATCTTTCAATCATTTTCGCGCGGTCGCGTTTCCATTCGGCTGCTTCCATTCCTTTGTCGTATGCAGGATAAGGTTTCTGAGGCTTGACAAACCGGAAACGTTTGTCAAGCGGGTAAATATAACGATACGTTTTGACCTCGAACACCTCGAAATCACCGAGCAACATTCCAACATTGGCGCGGAGAAAACCCGACGGCGAATGTGTGTTTGTGAATATCTGCTCGTGAACCATCTCGCCGCTTCTGATATTGCGGAGAAACTTTGTGAGGTGGAATCCGTAGTATTGGAAATTTGCGGCCTTGTATATTGTGCCGCAACCGAGGCGACCGTCGGCGAAACTCTGAACGGCGACAAGGTTTGCATCCAAGCGGCGAAGCAACTTGATTGAGGCGGCTATCAGAATGCTCTCGGCATTGTGGCCGAGTTCATCGTCTATCCACATACGGTTGAGTTCGCACATCCACGCTTTGGGGTTCGGGTGCGTGAATATTCGCGCTTTCGGGTTCTTCATATAGCCGTAAACAGCCACTCCGAGGCAACGGTCGGGTTCATCAGCGCGGAAGATTCCGAAATTGAACACGCCGAAGCCGCCGTCGTTCCATTTGTGGGAATAGTGGTTCTTTACGATCATTTCCTTGGCAAGAGCCTTGTTAACTGGCTTAATCAAAAGCCGCCCGAGCGTTGAGGTTTCCTTATAAACCTCGGTCGGGAGATTGGTGCTGTTACTCATTCAGCATAACATTGGGGGTTGATTGATGGGTAAATAAGTTGGTAATCTCGCCCCTTTTGCGTACCTTTGCAGTGCCAACCACATACAATAAATCGCGACGTACCGCGCAGTCGAGGGCTGTAAAACCTTTTGACCGCAGTACGTCGCGATTTATTGTATGTGGTTGGCGCCTTTACTATCGGGTCGGGGGCTGTTTTTTTTATTGCCCACCGACATATATTTTCGGTTATTTGTTTTTTTTCATCGGCTATTGTATTGGGGTTAAAGAATTAACGCTTATCTTTGCGCCATGCATTTGCACCCACGAGAGATTTGCGATTTCGATTACAGGTTAGAGTTTGGTGCGTGCGTCCGATATGCCATTCCCGCTCCCCCTCCAAGTTATCGCGGTATTGCCGCGTCTTAAAGCCGGGATAAGGCAAATTATGAACCCCGTTGAGAGGATTTTGAACGAAGCACCGGATAGATTGATCCAGCGACACCCTACATGATTTCCCAACAGAGCATATAACGAGTTACGACCGCCGGGGTTTTTAGAGGAGCAGCAAGAAGCCGCCCCTCTTTTTTTGTGCCTAATCTGCAGAGAACCCACGACGGACGACGGTCTTATTGGTTTTCTTATCGAGATGAAACCAAAGGCGATATTTCATTCTCGCCATTTCGCCACCCGCGCTCTTGAACGTCTTACCTGCCGCCGCGAATTGCAGGGCGATACGTGCATAGCAGCACGATTGGGTCTTAGCCTTTTGGCCTTTCTTGGAAGCCTTGACACGAGTGCCGACAACGCGATACATACCGTTTCCGGCGGCTATCTCTTGAATAGTGCCTCCACCACATTCCACAATCATATCCGAGCAGATAGAGCCGAGTTCCTTACCGATAAGGTTATTGTCCTCGATGTCACTCACGCCGATACATTTGGGAACATACCAACTATTAGGCGACGAGGTGGAGAGAATTACGCCTTTATAGTGGACGTACTGGTTCTTCGGTTGCCGGAGCATACTCTTTCCTTTCCACGCGGCGTTTGTGCCCGTAGTGCCACCGGAACGGCGTTTGCGACTGCGCTTCTTTTTACGCAGGAGTACGAGTTGCACACCCTCCGGGATAAAGCCGTGGCGAACATAGACCGTCGAGCCTTTCACTACCTTAATGTCGATATGGAGATTCTCAGTGACCGGGAAGAATCCGCCCCACGCCTTTTTGCTGCTATCCCAATAACGGACGTAACGGCGCAGATCCGGAAGAATCTGCTCCTGCGTGATATTGTTCGAGCTGTGGCGATACACGTTTATAGTGTATTCGTCCGCGCCGTTGAGAAGCACACAACCTTTGCGGCAGTTCAGGCGCACATTGTCTTTTTGAGCGTCAAGCTGAACGCGCGTGAGGCTGTCAGTGGATAACACGGTCAGTTTCTTGGCGAGTTCTGAATTGACCGAAATGTAGTCGGCCAATTTTTTAGAGAGAGCGTCGTTGCTCTCTATCAGAGAAAAGCCGGAGGCTGGATATAGTCCGGCCACATTCTTTGTATAGGTCGGAACATATTCGGCATAGCGGTAGATTCGTGCTTCCCGGTAGGTATTGCCGTCGGCAATGATATTTTCCGTTGTCTCGCGTATCTGAATGCCGTTACCCGCTTTGGACGCGGCCTTAAATCGCAGCACCTCGCCGTCGATAACAACCACTCCGTCAGTCGTGGCCGTAGGTGCGAGGATTATGTAGTTCTTACCTCCTATCCTTGCTAACGCCTGTAAAAAGGTAATCTGGTCTTGTATGAATGACAGACCCTGCGTCGATAACGGATATAGGCCATTGCCACCTTGGGCTACCGCCGTTGACAAATATTGTGCTTTGTTCATTGCTTGAATGGGTTAATGCGTAAATGGGTGTTTTGGATGGGATTCTGTATTGTTCGACAATGGCCTTGACCTTGTCGAGTTGGGTTGAATAGATATTGCTCGGCACTCGCACGATGAAAGCGTTGTGAGGCATATTCAGCCGCGCTTCATCGGCAAGCAATGGTGTGGGATGTTCCGGGGGTGGGTCGCCGGGCGCACGTTTGGGATTCTTGCTTTCATCAACCGCGAGAAGTTGCTGAGGCATCGTGGGGTCTTTGGCAAACACCCATTCTCCCTCGTAGTCGTCCGAGTCTTCAATCTCGAAACCCTTTGTCAAACCGAATGCATTATTGAGGGCGGCGCGGAGGTAGCAGACTTGGCCGTTATGACTGAGCCTGTAAATATGGTCTCCGCGCTTCTGCAGGAATCGGGTGTATAACCCACCCTCGCCAAGATATAGCGGCGCACATAAGGCACGGCAGAAAGCGAAGAATCTGCGGCGGCGCAGGAACGTGGGCAGCATCAAAGCTATCCACTTGTCGAAATTTATATCAAAAATCATTCGGCAGTCTGATAGGCACGGGCTTTGACCGTGAGGTTCTGCAATGCGTAATAACCGGAATAAGGGCGGCGGTAGCCGATAACCTGGGAGTATGCGTCAGAACCGCCCGCGGCTGCCTCCACTTTCACGATGTCGGCAACCTTGACCCCCTCGATTGACTGAATAGCGGCCATCAGATCGGAGTTGCGGTATTCACCGTTGAAAGGCAGCTCGGAAATAACCCTGCTCACAGCCTCGGTTATCACGTCCGCGCCGTCATGCAGAAGTCTGACCTTGGTGTAACCGTCAGCGTCCGGCTTGGAGTTTCCGACTATCTGAGCCGAGAGAATAGCCGGGTCATAAAGCACTATCAGTTCCACACGCATATTGTCGGCGGGTTCGTTCAGAACCTTAACCACCACTCCCGCGTCCTTAATCTGCGAGAGGTAACTTTTCAAGCCTTTGAGGTCTTCATCATCGAGTTGCTTGGGTTGGCCGTTGTTGCCTCGGGCTGCAACCTTGATGAAAACCTGCGTATTGTCCTCGGTGGCGACGGCGTATTTCACGACACGCGCTTTTTCGATGTCCTCGTCGGTCATTCCGGCAGTGTCGTAGCTGTCGGCCACCACAACGCCGTCGGCCATTATGAGGTCTTTGCCTCGCATATACTCCTTGGCTTTCGTGGCATACCAACGCAAGGTGTGAGGACGCAATGATTCAATCCTCGCGTCCACCTCCTCGCGGTGTCGGTCAAAGAGTTTTTCAAGCAGCCATATACACGAGGCCACGACATAGAACATAAGGCTCTCCAACGACACCGGGGAGAACGCCTTGTCGAATGATTGTTTATCTTTCAGTCCGTACCCGGTGCGGATAGCGTCCTGTGAGATAAAGGCCTCGCATATCTGAGCCTTTATCTCGGCAATAGACCGAGCCATAACATCACGCCTTGTTGAGCGCGGCTATGGCCGTGCGGTAAGCATTCAGATCAATCTCCGGGCGGGGCGCGTCGCCGTAGCGCAGGTCAAGGTCATACTGAATGTCGGCCACCACGCGCTCCGGGTCGGGAACGTCGATATAGCGCATCTCGGAGTATGCCACAAGGTTGCTGTCAACCTCCACGCCCTGCTGCGGTTCCTCGGCGGGCATAGGCTGCTCGCCCTTGGCCGCACGGCTCATCGCCTTGCGCTTGCGGAAATTGGCGCGTTTATCTACCTCGGGGATTGTTGTCTTGACAGGCTCGAAGTCCCAACGAACAATACAACCCCTTTTGCGACCGGTGTTGAACTGCTCAACGGCGGCGGGAACATTATCGCTCCCGCTGAAAACTCTTGCTGTCATTCGCTTTGCTTTTGGTGTTTTGTTTCTTAATGCTTGTTTACGTTTGCGGCGGAGCATACGCTTGACCCGCTCGCGGTGTTTATATTTTTGTTTCAGAACTATCTTTGTGAAATCCCACTCCACGACGATGTATTTGTGCCACGCCTCGCCGATCTGACCGCAGAACGCCCGGCGCAATCCATATTCCTGCCCCTGCCTCATAAAGCCGAGGTATGAATTGATGCAGCAGACAAAATGCTCGGCGTTGGCCTTGCACCATTCCGCGCCCTTTTCCTCCGCCATGCGGTTGAATCCGTGGAGGCGACACATTGCCTTTCCCACCGTGCGGTTGGCGATATAGAGCCGCTCGCCCTTAACCACCATCCCGAGGAATTTCACGCCCTTTTTATATTGTTGCAGGTAATACTTTTTCGGGTTGACCTTAACCTTGGCCGTCTGCCAAAGATACTCCCGGATTATCGGCATAGCCATCAGCAGCCGCTCCTTATCGCTGTCCACCGTTGCCGTGTCGTCCACGTAACGGTCAATCGTCAGACCGAGCGTTTCCGTCAGATAGTGGTCTGCGTCATCGAGCAGGAAATTCGCCACAAGTTGGCTCGTAATATTCCCTATCGGCAGACCGAAGCCCTCCGGCACCGTGAAAAGACTCTTGTTGGCGGGTAAATCTTCCCACCCGCGCGGGTCGCCCTTTATCACGCAGTCAGCCGCCGGGGAGTTCATCAGCGTTATGCGTGTGAGGCAAAGCAGCGTCTCGATGTCCTCGCCCTTGTATCGTTCCCAGATGAAGCGGCAGAGTTTATCCGTAACCATCGCCCGGTCAATCGACATAAAGAACCCTTTGAGGTCATATTTTAGAACCCAGCAATCGCGCGTGTAATTCTCCGACTTTACCCGGATAGCCTCCTGCAGGTATTTCACAGCCGCCAACGTACCTTTGCCCACACGGCAGTTGAAACTCGCCGGGATAAACTGAGCCTCGAATAGCGGCGTTATCCTCTGCGCTATCCACGTCTGCACGATTCGGTCGCGGAACATAGCCGCAAACACCTCGCGCTTCGTAGGCCACTCCACAAGGAACGTTATCGACGGCAGCGGTTGGTAACGCCCGCCCTCTATCTCGTCGCGCAGTTTCAGCAACTCCCGCTCGTAGTGTATCTCAAAGGCAATGGCCGTCTCCGTCCACGCCTTGTTGCGGCGGCACTCCTCGTATGCAAGTAAGAGGCCGTCGTAACTTATGGTGATATGTTCGAGTTGGTTGTTCATTTATTTTCTGCTGAAATTCCGACACCGCCCGCACGTAGTTAGTGTTGTTTCTGTTGTTGTTGTTGATGTTGCCATTGTAGTTGACAACCCACGAGCAGTAATCTTCTGTGACTGACTTGTTCCTTGCTCTGAATGAGAGCGCACAGACCTTTTCATTAAAGAAAATCGCGCTTCCGTAAGCCGTAGCCGACGGAACACTCACTCTTTGACACCTTTCCTTGCCCTTTCTGCCGTGGCCTTGCGCCACGACCCGAGCTGACCCGATATATCTGCCATAAGTTCCGACAGCGATGTCTGCTTCTGCAATGGCAACACCCGCGCCTCGTTGCATAGACGCATATAGGTGTTAAGCACCGTGAATTTCGTCAACGCCCGGTCTATATAGACAACCTTGTGAGCCACATTCTGCTCGTCCCACGCATACACAACCAACGCTATCAAGTCAGTTGCCGCGTCCAAGGTTTTCTCCCATAGCCAACGACGATATTTCACAGGCACATTGTCGCTCAGACCGACCATTGACTGGATAAGCCTGTAAACGCTCTTATATGCCCCGGCATTCGCCGCTCCTTGTGCCATTTCAGTTAATTTGTTAATCGCCTGCAAATTTACGAAAAAATTTCGATATATCGACCGGGCTTCGCCCGGTTCCTGCCCGGTCGCCCTTTAAGGGGGCGACCTATCCAAAGGAAAGAACAAAGGTTTAATATTCAAAATGAAAAGCCGACACCGCCCGCACGTAGTAAGTGTTGAATCTGAGGTAGTTGTTGATGTTGCCATCGTAGCGGACAACCCACGAGCTAAAAGACGTGCATATTGTGCTTGACCACCAAGACTCATAACTCGTCCAACTTGATGTTGTTCCCGGTTTGAGGGTGGGAAGAAGCGAGAAGCCGTCCATTACGCCCATGTTGCTAAACTCGTTCATAAGGGCATTGATTGCATCTCGGTTTAGCCACATTATGTAAAGCTGACCCGCCGATGGAAGAAATCTCTGCTCCGTATAAAAATAGTCGGAGGCGGCAGCAAAGAGGGCGGCAGTCGGCTCTGAACAAAAATCAAGGATCTTGGCAGTATTCATATTTCCGTCCATGTCTGCGCGTGCACGCGCAACAGCCTCCTCCCATAAATCATCTTGGTAAACTCCGTTTTCATCATAGAAACTTATAGCAGGCATTCCCGGAATAAGTGTTCCATAATCGCGTGATTGACACCATACCATACTTTTCTCTGATTTAGAGTTTGGAGTAATAACAAAGGAGGTATCGGCTGTGCTGACAAGTATGCCAATATAGCCGTAACCGTCCGAATACTCTCCATTTTCCTGGTCTACATCCCACTCCGCATCTTCTTGATACTCGGCGCTGTCATCGCTTACGGCACTGGTTACAAACGGCACCTCCCGGGTGTAATAGTCCGAACCATCCTCTGCCTCGCCGTCATTGCAAATATCGCAATAACCAAGTGCATAGATACCCACCGGGAAATTCCACAACTCTATTTTTTGATAATCACCTGCAGCGTTGCCTACAATCTGAAACGAGGCTGAAAGGCCGTTAATCTGTGAGAATACGGCATATTTGAATCCGTGCGGAATATCGAACTCCACAACGCCGTTCTCGTCAGCAGTCAGCTCCTGCCGAGGGAGTGAGACAGCCGGGAAGCCTTTTGTCGTGAAAACATCAAGCCACACAGTCGCGCCAGCACCGCTCACACGGTTGCTACCGTCGTAGCCATTAACTACCACCTTGACGTGTTCCCTCGGTATCTCTCCGAGTACCTCCACCACCTCGCCCACGGCGTTCACGAGGCCGAGCAGCGTGCCGCCCACCATTTCCGGCGTGACGGATTTCGGCATTATCGCCGCGCGGATCTCCTCCGCGCTTGCCCGCATCTCGTCGGGCTTCCATTCTTGTTTCATTCTGTCTCCTTGTCTTTGAAGATTGTTTCTTAATTTCGTTTCCCTTTTGCGCCTTATGAGAATGCAGCCGTAAACTCGCCTGTAAACACACTCGCCCTTGTCGATTGAGGTGCCACCTCGTCGGCAACGATTATCTCGTGAGCCGCCGCACGTCTTACAATAGGCTCGTTCAGCAGTTCCGCAAGCAGACGCTCGCTCACCTCAGTTGCCGGGCTGATACCCTCGGCCTCATAGCGGCTCACGGTGCGCGAGTCCTCCACGTCCTCGCTCTCCCACGCTATCTCCTGCCCGCAACTTATCGTCCCGGTCACACTCATGCCGTTGCGTAGAGCCAACGCCCACACACCCTCCGTCGCGCCTGTAAGCATGAGCGCAACATCCACGAGACACTGACCGTCCTTTGCCTTTGTTATCATTCCACCGTGATTTTACCGTTATCACTCACAGCAACCCTGCTCACTGCTACACCCGCCGCTCGGCACATCTCACGCGCACGCGCAGCCCACATTCGCCCGGCAAGGCCGTGCTGCATCTTCCGGATCTCTCCGCCAAGCAGGGGGCACTCCCGCCATTCGCCGCGGTTTGCAACAAGGACGTGTTCTATGGTCTGCTGTGCCGCTCCCGCCACAACACACCCGCCGCCCTCTATTACGAGGTCGCCGCAGTTCATCTCTGTAAGCAATCCGTTCATCATTTTATCACTCCTTTCACTGTTTTGTCAACCTCTATCGCACCCGGTACGGCACTGATTTCGGCCTTGAATTTCACATTGACCTCGACCTCTGCCTCGGCAAAGGCGCGGGCAATCTCATCAGTTATCGCTCCGGCCACTATCTGCGTAGCAGGAGTGCCGGGCGATTCCGTCGCGATTCTGCTGAATTGTGCCGCAAGTCGCGCCGCGGCTGCTGTCTTGTCAAATGCCATTTTATCAGTGTTTAATCGGTGTTTAATAATCGGTTGATTCTATCACATACTCGGTGTCACTCAATGCGGTTATCTCTATCACTTGGCGGTTGGAGTGCGTCATCTGCTTTGCAGTGAATCCGGTAACAACCATGCGCGTTATCCCGAAGATGTCAAGAAACGTGGAACTCACCTCCAAAGCCTCCGGCCTCTCCAACATCTCGCGCAGTTGAGCCACCGCCCGCTCCGGATATTGGTCTATGATTGCACCGTTGTCGTCTGTGGCAACTATACCCACGCTCATACTCAACTGATAGTCGCCGTCAGTGATATACTCCTTGATTGTACCCGCGCGGCCAACGAGCGCAGTCTTTACCACCTCCTTTTGAAGCGAAATATTTACCGTCACGTCGTTTATTAGCAGAAGACCTTGCTCCGGCACATTCACGATCATATCCGTCAGAACCGTACGTCCGAGCCAATAATCGCCGCTCCCGCGCCATTGCTCCTCGCTTTTATTGATGGGGGCTTTGCCGTCAGCCGTGGCCGTCGGTGCGGGATAGCCGGGCAATGTGCCGAGTTTGTAATCCTCCTGCCGCATCGCGTCCCGGTCTTTGTTCAGCCGAAGACGATAGGCAAGCCCCTTGGCCTGAACCGCCACTCCCGCCGCTATGAACCGGGCGTTTATTATGTCTAATTTATAGGTCTGCATAATTATAAGGCGTAATTTGCGTCATTCACAGCCGAAAGCAGAGCCTCGGCCACAGCGTCTTTGATTCGTTCCTTGCTTTCGCTCAGATTCGTGGTTGTTATTGTGAACTTGTCTATCAGTTTGTCAATAGTGATGTTTATGTTCTTGACGCGGTCGGTTTCCTTGGAGGAGCTGCCGCCCACTCCGCCCAACGCGCTGCCGATGGGAGACGCTCCGCCACCACCGCCCGAACCGTTGCCTCCACCTCCCGCGGCGGGTAAACCGTCGGGAGAACCGTCCACGGGTTGCTCCGGGTGATCCGCCGCCCACGAACGGTCGGCGGCTTCCTTGCCGAGGCGCGCGATTTTGCTGAAATTCAGTTTTTCGGCTATCCAGTTGTATTTGTCGATAAACCAATTTATCAGCGCGTAGAACTTGTCGCGCACCCAGTCTATGATTTTGCCGAAGAATCCTTTTATCGCGTTGGCAACATTCTTGAATGCCGTAACGAGAGGCTTACAAATTGCGCTCACCTTTTCCACCACGGCATTAACCACCTTGACAACGAAGTTCCGGACGGCGGCTATCCACGAGCGGATTTTGTTCACGACGGCCATAAACACGTTGGCAACCTTTTGTGCCATCGACTTTATGCCGTTCCAGATTCCCACGAAGAAGTCGGCCACCTTTTGGGCGATACCCGATATAAGTTCCCATGCGTATGAGAATATCGCCTTGATACCCTCCCAAGCCGTGAACACGGCCACGCGGAAACCGTAGCACTTATCCCATAATTGTTTGATGATTGCTATAACGGCAGTAATCGCCGCAGCTATCCATCCCACAATCGGGATATTCATAATTGCCATTCCTATCGAGCGGCACACATTCTGAGCAAGCAGTTTGAACGCCAACCAATAGCCGCCCGAGACGGTTATCGACGTGTTCATCATCGTTAAGCCGATGATGATATTCCGGATCTTGCTCGTTACCCCGGCCAATGTCCCGGCGAAATTCACGTTTTTAAGGAAGATTATCGCCTTGGCCGCGCCGTAGATCAGAGGAACGAGTTGCGAAAGCGGCACGAGTGCGCCCATCACGACCTGCACCCATATTCCCATATCCCCGCAGCTCTCGAAGATGGAAATCTTGAAATCGTCAAACCGCGCCTGTACGCGGGCGAGACGCTCGTTGTAAGTCTCCATCACAATCTGACTCTGGTCTATGGCCGTCGTCGTGCCTGTAATCGCCGCAGTCCATTGCTCAACCTTGGGGATTCCCTGCACAAGTGCCATCGCTGCCGCAGAGTTCTCTTTGCCGAACAATTTACTGAAAAGAGCATCGTCGGCCATTACGGGTTTCAACACCTGCAGACGCTCCGTCAGTGTCTTGGATTTGTCGGTCAAGGAGTTTATATCTACCCCGGCGGCGGCAAGTTCCTCCCGCACGTCCTTGGGTAGGAAGCGGCCTTGCGCGAGCGTTGACATCACATTGCGCAGTGCCACGCCGCCCTCCGAGCCTTTCTTGCCCGCCTTGTCAAGAACCTGTATGGCGGCGTTGGTCTCCTCAAACGCTACGTTTGCGGCTTTTGCGGCCATACCGCATTGCTTCAACGCCTCGCTGATCTGTGGCAACTCCGCCGAACCCTCGCGGGCGGCTGCGGCCATCGTGTTCATCATCTCCCACATTCGGTCAGAGGCGGCGAGCGGGTCGTCCATCGACACGCCGTATTGGTTCATTGCCGTTGTCAGAACCTCGGCGGCGGCGGTCGCGTCGTTCCCCATCATTTTCGAGAGGGTCGCCACGTTCTTACCCATGTGGTTCAGAGCCTCGCCGTTCTTTGTCAGTTCCGGCGAGAGTTGCGAGAGCAGCAGTTTGTATGATTCCACCGCCCCCGAAGCCGAAACGCCGAACTCCTTGGCCGTGCTGCGGGCGCATTTCTCCACCAAGGCAAGTTCCTCGGCGGTCGGCCCGGCTATGGCTTCAAGTTCGGCGAGCTTCGTGTTCAGAGCCGCACCCGGGGCGAATGTGCCGTTGAGGGCTTGCCCCAGGTTGTTGACGTATGTTGTGAACTGGTTTAATGCAAGTATCTTTCCCTCGAACGTGTCCCACATCGACGTGGTCTTCTGGAGGTTCCGTTGGAGGTTCTCTACCCCGCCCGAAATCTCGGCCACCACGGCGTTGCAGTTGCCGCTTATGTTGAATGCGTAGTTAAAATTGTAGTTGCTCATTCAGCGGGCGCAAATAGTTTTGCGAGAATCCTTGCAGTATTTTCAAGTCGG
>CAYUUN010000034.1:0-26217 GCA_964447895.1 uncultured Bacteroides sp.
GCGACTACCTGGGCAAGACCGTGCAGATCGTGCCCCACATCACCGACGAAATCAAGCGCAGCGTGCGTGCCCTGGGCAACACCGGCCACTACGACTTCGTGATCACCGAGATAGGCGGCACCGTGGGCGACATCGAGAGCCTGCCCTTCCTCGAGGCCGTGCGCCAGCTGCGCTGGGAGATGGGCCAGAACGCCCTGTGCATCCACCTCACCTACGTGCCCTACATCGCCGCCGCCAAGGAGCTCAAGACCAAGCCCACGCAGCACAGCGTGAAGCAGCTGCAGGAACTGGGCATCCAGCCCGACGTGCTGGTGCTGCGCACCGAGAAGCACATAGGCCACGACATGCGCGCCAAGATAGCCCGCTTCTGCAACGTGGCCCCCGACGCCGTGGTGCAGAGCATCGACGTGGACAGCATATACAAGGTGCCCATGAAGATGCACGAGCAGCACCTCGACGAGATAGTGATGCGCAAGATGGGCGTGCTCATCGTGGGCGAGCCCGACATGGCCCCCTGGCACACCTTCCTGGAGCACCTGGACAGCGCCACCGAGACCGTCAACATAGGCCTCGTGGGCAAATACGTGGAGCTGCAGGACGCCTACAAGAGCATCAACGAGTCGCTCTTCCACGCCGCCACCTACGCCGGCTACAAGGTGAAGATCCACTACATCCACTCCGAAAAGCTCAAGGCCGAGAACTGCGACGAGACCCTGCGCGGCCTCGACGGCGTGGTCATCGCCCCCGGCTTCGGGCAGCGCGGCATCGAGGGCAAGTTCGTGGCCCTTAAATGGTGCCGCGAGCACGACGTGCCCACCCTGGGCATCTGCCTGGGCATGCAGTGCATGGTCATCGAATATGCCCGCGACGTGCTGGGCCTCGAAGACGCCAACTCCACCGAGATGGACCGCTCCACGCCCCACAACGTCATCGACCTGATGGAGGAGCAGAAGAGCATCACCAACATGGGCGGCACCATGCGCCTGGGCGCCTACGACTGCGAGCTGCGCCCCGGCAGCCTCGTGGCCCGCGCCTACGGCAACACCCGCATCAGCGAGCGCCATCGCCACCGCTTCGAGTTCAACAACCACTACCGCGACGCCCTGGAGGCCGCCGGCATGGCCTGCGTGGGCGTCAACCCCGCCACCGACCTGGTGGAAGTGGTGGAGGTGCCCGCCCTGCGCTGGTTCGTGGGCACGCAGTACCACCCGGAATACTCCAGCACGGTGCTGTCGCCCAGCCCGCTGTTCCGCGACTTCATGCGCGCCGCCATCGAATACCGCTCCGAGAAAATAAACGAAACAAAACAATAAGCCCCCCACACACCGCAAGCAATGGACCGCAATACACTCACGGGCCTCGCCCTGATGGCCGTCATCCTCTTCGGCTTCATGTATCTGAACAAGCCCGACGCCGAGCAGAACCTGCAGGCCGACGATGCTGCCGTGGAGCAGCTGGCCGGCGCCGACAACACCGCCGCCGAGCCCCTCGACAGCCTGACCGCGGCCGACGCAGCCTCGCTGCGCGCCGCCATCCTCACCGCCGGCGTGCCCGGCCCCGACGGCACCTACCGCCTCGAGACAGCCGCCGGCGCCAGCCTCACGGCCGACAGCGCCGGCCACATCGCCGGCACCCTCGACGGCCAGGACTACGCAGCCCTGCAGGCCGGCACGCTCAAGGGAGCCGACCGCGCCCGCGCCATCAAGGCCCTGCGCGAGACCGTGGCCTCGGCCCAGAAATACAAGAGCTTCGCCCGCTACCTGGGCGGCACCGCCACGGACAAGGTGATTGAAAACGACGTGATGCGCGTGACCTTCTCGTCGCGCGGCGGCCGCGTGAGCCAGGTAGAGCTCAAGAACTACAACACCGAGCTGACGACGCCCGCCACGCCCATCCGCCTGTTTCACGACGCCACGGACGGCTA
Organism: uncultured Bacteroides sp.; assembly: GCA_964447895.1. Taxonomy (GTDB): domain Bacteria; phylum Bacteroidota; class Bacteroidia; order Bacteroidales; family Muribaculaceae; genus CAG-873. The sequence goes on from CAYUUN010000034.1 coordinate 1,925, forward strand.
CAGCTTCGTGCTCACCACCACCGACCAGCGCCTGAACACCTCCGAGTTCAACTTCACGCCCGTGGTGGAAAGCGACACCACCCTGCTGATGAAGCTCGAGCTGGCCGACGGCGCCTGGTGGGGCCTGCGCTACACCATGCACCCCGGCAGCTACCTCGTGGGGATGCAGGTGGTGCAGCAAGGCATGGACGCCGTGCTGCCGCCCAGCACCGCCACCATGGGCCTTGACTGGCACCAGAAGATGGGCCGCAACGAAAAGGGCCGCACCTTCGAGGAGCGCAACAGCGCCATCATGTACAAATACTCCGGCGAGGGTCCCGACGAGCTCAAGAGCAACAAGGACGACCACAAGGAGCTGGCCGGCCGCGTGAAGTGGGTGGCCTTCAAGAACCAGTTCTTCTCGAGCGTGCTCATAGCCCGCGACTACTTCTCGAGCGCCGACCTGCGCAGCAAGCCCCTGGAGCTGCCCGACTATCTCAAGGACATGAGCATGGCCTCCACCGTGCCCTACAGCACCGCCGACGGCGTGGCCGCCGACTTCACCTTCTATTTCGGCCCGAACGACTACCCGCTGCTGAGCGACATCCAGGACCGCATCTACCCCGACGAAGACCTGGACCTGCGCCGCCTGGTGCCCCTGGGCTGGGGCCTCTTCCGCTGGATCAACCAGATACTGGTGATACCCGTCTTCGACTTCCTGGGCGGCTTCATCAAGAGCTACGGCCTGATAATACTGCTGCTCACGGTGTTCATCAAGCTCATCCTCTTCCCCTTCACCTACAAGAGCTTCAAGAGCCAGGCCCGCATGCGCGTGCTGGCGCCTGAAATCACCGCCATCAACGAGAAATATCCCGGCCAGGAAAACGCCATGAAGCGCCAGCAGGAGACCATGGCGCTCTACTCGCGCGCCGGCGCCAATCCCATGTCGGGCTGCCTGCCCATGCTGCTGCAGATGCCCGTGCTGATAGCCATGTTCTCGTTCTTCCCCTCGGCCATCGAGCTGCGCGGCCAGAGCTTCCTGTGGGTGCACGACCTCTCGGCGCCCGACTATATCTGCACGCTGCCCTTCACCATCCCCTTCTACGGCAACCAGGTAAGCCTCTTCTGCCTGCTCATGACCGTGGCCAACGTGGTGTACACCACCTTCACCATGCAGAACCAGCCCGGCGGCCAGAGCATGCCCGGCATGAAGTGGATGATGTATCTGATGCCCGTGATGTTCCTGTTCTTCTTCAACGACTACGCCTCGGCCCTGAGCTACTACTACCTGCTGTCGCTGCTCATCACCATAATCCAGACCACCGTGACCCGCCACTTCGTGGACGAGAAGAAGGTGCGCGCCGAGATGGAGGCCAACGCCCGCAAGCCCCGCAAGAAATCGGGCTGGATGGCACGCCTGGAAGAAGCCCAGAAGCAGCAGGAGGCCGCCATGCGCGCCCAGGCCAAGGCCAACGCCCGCAAGCGCCGCTGAACCACCACCGTACCCTCAACCCTCTAAACACCCGCATAGCATGAAACCCTTCGCACAACACGCCTTCGAGATATTCGGGCAGGCCACCGAGGCCTACCACCGCCACGACCACGTGGACGCCCCCGAGGAGAACCCCTACGCCCCCGGCACCATCGACCACACGCTCTTCGCCAAGAACTATGTGGACGCCGTGCAGTGGCACCTCGAAGACATCATCCGCGACCCCGAAATAGACCCCGCCGAGGCCCTGAAGCTCAAGCGCCGCATCGACGCCAGCAACCAGAAGCGCACCGACATGGTGGAAGAGCTCGACACCTACTTCCGCGACCTCTACGCCGGCGTGAAACCCCTGCCCGGCGCCACCATCAACACCGAGAGCCCCGCCTGGGCCCTGGACCGCCTGAGCATCCTGGCGCTCAAGATCTACCACATGCGCGCCGAAGCCACGCGCGAAGACGCCGGCGACATGCACCGCGAGCGCTGCGCCGCCAAGCTGGCCGTGCTGCTCGAGCAGCAGGCCGACCTCACGGCCGCCATCGACACCCTGCTCGACGACATCGCCGCCGGCCGCAAATACATGAAGGTGTACCGCCAGATGAAGATGTACAACGACGCCGACACGAACCCCGTGCTCTACGGCGCCAAAAAATAGTCCATGGCAGGCCGCAAATCTCTGAGCGATGCCGCGGCCGCCGGCGGCGGAAACGTGCTGCTGGCGCGTTTCTCGGCCATAGGCGACGTGGCCATGACGGTGCCCGTGGTGTACAGCGCCTGCGCCTGCTATCCGCGGCTGCGCTTCGTGCTGCTCACGCGGCAGTCGATGGTGCCCATCTTCACCTGCGCGCCGGAGAATCTCACGGTGGTGGGCGTCGACCTCAAGGACCCCGCCTACCGCGGCATCGGCGGCATGCGCCGCCTTGCCGCCGAGATGCGCCGCCGCTTCAGCCCCGTGGCCTTCATAGACCTGCACGACGTGCTGCGCACGCGCCTGTTAGGGCTGTTTCTGCGGCTGCACGGCGTGCCCTGCTCGCGCATCGACAAGACCCGCAGCAAGCGGCGCGCCCTCACGCGGCCCCGCAACAAGGTGATGCTGCCGCTGGCAGGCAGCCGCGAGGCCTACGCCCGCGCCTTTGCCCGCGCCGGGCTGCCGCTGCAGGAGCGCTTCGACGGCCTGTGGGCCGGGCGCGGCACCGCGCCGGCCGAGCTCTTCGCCAGCATAGCGCAGCCCAAGCCGCAGGGCGTGCGCTGGGTGGGCATCGCCCCCTTCGCGGCCCATGCCGGCAAGATATATCCCGTAGACCTGATGGAGCAGGTGGTGGCCGCGCTCTCGCAGCAGCCCGACGTCGAGATATTCCTGCTGGGCGGTGGCCCCCGGGAGACGGAGGTGCTGAACGACTGGGCCGCGCGCTACCCCCGCGTGCAGTCGCTGGCCGGAAAGCGCAACGGCTTCGCGGCCGAGCTGGCGCTGTTCAACCACCTCGACTGCATGCTCACGATGGACTCGGCCAACATGCACCTTGCGGCCATCGCGGGCACGCCCACGCTGAGCATCTGGGGCGCCACGCACCCCTATTGCGGCTTTGCGGGCTGGCGGCAGACCGAATCGGACATGATACAGCTGCCTGTGCCGTGCCGGCCGTGCAGCGTGTTCGGCGACCGCCCCTGCCGCAACGCCGGCACCCTGCAGTGCCTGCGCGCCATCCGCCCCGACGCCGTCGTGGCCCGCGTGCTCCAGAAAATCTCCTGATTTCGACGCCCTATATAATAAATCTCGCGCAGAGGCGCAGAGAAATATTTGAGAGTCAATAAATTATAAAAAAATCCGCGTCTCTACGAGAGCTTTCCTCAAAAACTCGACATTGACGCACAAGTATAGGATGTCGCGCAGAGAAATAAAATAACTTTAAGATAATGAATGAATTAGAGCTTAACTCATTAAGTCAGCAAGTGATAGGAGCTGCTATCGATGTTCATAAAGAACTGGGGCCGGGATTGCTTGAGCATACCTATCAATGCGCCTTAATGCATGAATTAAGTCTTCGCGGGCTCAAGGCAGAAACTGAAGTGGAAATACCGCTGTTTTATAAAGGTGTAGTGCTGAACGCAGCTTATCGTGCCGATATAATTGTAGAAAACGAATTGATTGTTGAACTCAAATCAACTGAGAATGACAATCCGCTATATAAAAAGCAATTACTCTCATATTTACGACTTCATAATAAGAAATTAGGTCTTCTTATAAATTTCAACAAAATGAGGCTGATTGATGGTATAAGCCGATTGGTCAATAACTTATAAAAAAATCTCTGCGCCTCTGCGCGAGTTTTCCTAATAACTAAGCGAATGGCAGAAGACTTCGACATACGCGACAACAACGCGCCCGCGGGCAGCGAGCGCGACATAGAGCGCGCGCTGCGACCCGACCGCTTCGGGTCGTTCCGCGGACAGGAAAAGATAGTCGACAACCTGCGCGTGTTTGTGGCCGCGGCCCGGATGCGCGGCGAGGCGCTCGACCACATCCTGCTCTTCGGGCCTCCCGGCCTGGGCAAGACCACGCTGGCCGGCATCGTGGCCAACGAGCTGGGCGTGGGGCTGAAAATCACCTCCGGACCGGTGCTGGACAAGCCCGGCGACCTGGCCGGCATACTCACGTCGCTGGAGCCCAACGACGTGCTGTTCATCGACGAGATACACCGCCTGAGCCCCGTGGTGGAGGAGTATCTCTACTCGGCCATGGAGGACTACCGCATCGACATCATGATAGACAAGGGCCCGGGAGCGCGCTCGGTGCAGCTGTCGCTGGAGCCTTTCACGCTGGTGGGCGCAACCACGCGCAGCGGCCTGCTCACGTCGCCTCTGCGCGCGCGCTTCGGCATCAACTGCCACCTGGAGTACTACGACCACCCCGTGCTTCAGAGCATCGTGGAGCGCTCGGCGTCGCTGCTGGGCGTGGCCATCAGCGAGGAGGCGGCCCTGGAGGTGGCGCTGCGCAGCCGCGGCACGCCCCGAATAGCCAACGCCCTGCTGCGCCGCGTGCGCGACTTCGCCCAGGTGCGCGGCAACGGCGACATCGACCTACCCATTGCGCGCTACGCCCTGGAGGCCCTGAACATCGACCGCTACGGCCTGGACGAGATAGACAACAAGCTGCTGCGCACCATCATCACCAAATTCCGCGGCGGCCCCGTGGGTCTCAGCACCATAGCCACCGCCCTGGGCGAGGACCCAGGCACCATCGAGGAGGTGTATGAGCCCTACTTGATAAAGGAGGGTTTCATCAAGCGCACGCCCCGTGGACGCGAGGTGACGGCGCTGGCCTACAGCCACCTGGGCCTCGACCACAGCGCCGACATGGGGCTCTTCGGATAGGCCGCGGGCGTTTTTGCGGAATTTTTGCGCGCCGATTGCGCAAAAAAGCGTATATTTGCCGAAAAGAACACAAAACCACCGAAAATATGAAAAAGCATAACTTCTATGCAGGCCCCTCGATTCTGAGCGACCAGGCCATAGACAACACCATCGACGCCATCCGCGACTTCGCCGGCACGGGCATCTCCCTGCTGTCGATATCGCACCGCAGCAAGCAGTTCCAGGCCGTGATAGACGAGGCCGGAGAGCTGGTGAAGGAACTCCTGGGCGTGCCCGAGGGCTACAGCGTGCTGTGGCTGGGCGGCGGCGCCTCCATGCAGTTTGCCATGATTCCTTACAACCTGCTGCGCCACCGCGCCGGCTATCTCGACACCGGCACCTGGGCCCACAACGCCATCAAGGAGGCCCGCCTCTTCGGCGAGGTGGACGTGCTGGCATCGAGCGAGGCCGACGGCTACACCTACTATCCCCACGACTACAAGATACCCGAAGGGCTCGACTACCTGCACGTGACCACCAACAACACCATCTACGGCACCGAGCTGCACGACGACATCACGGCTCCCTGCCCGCTGGTGGCCGACATGAGCTCCGACATCTTCTCGCGCCCCGTGGACGTGGCCCGCTACGACGCCATCTATGCCGGCGCCCAGAAGAACCTGGCACCCGCAGGCGTGACCCTCGTGATAGTGAAAAACGACGCCCTGGGCCACGTGGACCGCGCCATCCCCACGATGCTCGACTACCGCACCCACGTGAAGAAAGGCTCGATGTTCAACACCCCGCCCGTGCTGCCCATCTACACCGCGCTGCAGACGCTGCGCCACTACAAGGAGCTGGGCGGCGTCACGGCCCTCTACGAGCGCGCCTCGCTGAAGGCCGGCAAGCTCTACGAGGCCATCGACAACAGCGCCATCTTCCGCGGCACGGCCCGCATCGAAGACCGCTCGCTCATGAACGTGACCTTCGTGATGACCCCCGGCCACGAGCAGCTCGAACAGGACTTCGTGGACTTCTGCAGCGCCCGCGACATCGTGGGCATCAAGGGCCACCGCAGCGTGGGCGGCTTCCGCGCCTCGCTCTACAACGCCCTGCCCATGGAGAGCGTCGACGCCCTCATCGCCGCTATGAACGAATTTGAAAAGACCCACGCATGAACGTACTTGTAGCCACCGAAAAGCCCTTTGCCCCCGTGGCCGTGGCCGGCATCCGCGAGGTGCTGGAAGCCGCCGGCCACAACGTGGTGCTTCTTGAGAAATACAACTCGCGCGAGCAGCTGCTCCAGGCCGTGGCCACGGCCCACGCCATGATTGTGCGCTCCGACAAGGTCGACGCCGAGGTGCTGGCCGCCGCCCCCGAGCTGAAAATCGTGGTGCGCGCCGGCGCCGGCTACGACAATATCGACCTGAAGGCAGCCGCCGAGCGCGGCGTGGTGGTGGAAAACACCCCCGGCCAGAACTCCAATGCCGTGGCCGAGCTGGTATTCGGCCTGGCCGTGATGGCCGTGCGCCGCATGTACGACGGCAGCGCCGGCACCGAGCTGCGCGGCAAGCGCCTGGGCCTGCAGGCCTTCGGGCAGGTGGGCCGCTGCGTGGCCCGCATAGCCGCCGGTTTCGGCATGGAGGTGAGCGCCTTCGACCCCTTCTGCCCCGCCGCAGTGATGGAGCAGGCCGGCGTGAAGCCCGTCGACACCGTCGAGGCCCTCTACAGCGGCAGCGACATCCTGAGCATCCACATTCCGGCCACGCCCGAGACGCGCGGCAGCATAGGCACCGGGCTGCTCTCGCTGCTGCCCAAGGGGGCCGTGGTGGTGAACACCGCCCGCAAGGAAGTGGTGGACGAGGCCGCCCTGGCCGCCGTGCTGGCCGAGCGCAGCGACCTGCGCTACGTGGCCGACGTGCGCCCGGACAATGCCGCCGAGCTTGAGGCCATCGCCCCCGGCCGCGTGTTCTTCACGCCCAAGAAGATGGGCGCCCAGACGGCCGAGGCCAACATCAACGCCGGCATCGCCGCCGCCCGCCAGATCGACGCCTTCTTCAGCACCGGCGACACCCGCTTCCGCGTGAACTGACCCCCGGCCCCGCCTGGAAAAAGATACAAAAAGACAAAAGCGACAGAAGAAACAAAAATGTCGCTTTTGTCTTTTTTTCAACCACCCGAAGACAAACACGCGCTAATAACATCAAATAAATTTTACATTAATGTGAAATATTTTGTTTATCTTTGCGTTGTAAATATAAAATCGAAAACTATGAGTGAAGTAGAGCTGCTTCTTTTAGACCAGACAGAAAACTGTACTGTATATACAATACATTTCCTGGATGACGATTTGAACGAATTTGAAAAATTTGTGGCAAAATTTCAAGAGGATGCAGAACTCGACAAAGATTTCCGCATCATTGCCAAATTTATAGACCAGATTCTTGATTTCGGTGCATTGGAGAGATATTTCAGGCCCGAAGGCAAGATGAAAGATTCAGTCGTTGCAATGCCGACCTTGCGCTCCAAACTGCGCCTGTACGGGCTGCGGCTTTCGGACCGTATTCTGATACTGGGTAACGGAGGACAGAAGAAAACCCGTACCTACGACGAAGACGACACCCTTAAGGGCTATGTCGTTACGCTACAGCGATTCGAGGAACTGCTCAAAGAAGGAGTAGCAGACGGAAGCGTGGTGATAACGGAAAGTGAAATAGAAACTGATAATATCTTTGATTTATGAAAAGGGCGAAAATATCTCTGCGGGAGCTTCTTGGCGACATTAAGCCGGAGGAAAGAGCCGAAGCTCGACTTTCTTTTCAGATTTCAAACAGGCTGGACTCTTTAATGCAAGAAAAAGGGCTGTCCAAAAAGCAACTGGCGGATGCTATCGGAAAACGTCCGAGCGAGATTACACGGTGGCTGAGCGGAGAGCATAACTTCACGATTTCTACCCTGGCAATGCTTTCAACTTTCTTCGGCAAGCCCATTATCACGGTAGGATAACTTCAACCACCCGAAGACAAACACAGCCCCGGGGAGAAAAGCCCGGGGAGAAGCTAAACCGGCAGGCTGCCCCGTGGGGCGGGCTGCCGGGTTTGTCTTGGGGTGGCGCAATCAGAAGATGAAGAGGGGCGACTGGTCGAAGCGGGGCAGGGGGGTGAGCTGCACCTGGGAGGGGCGGCGGGCGAAGGCGGCGCGGTGGCCTTCGACCACGGTGGCGCCGGCGGCCTCGAGGGCTTCGCGGCTGGCGCCCACGGCCAGCTCGGGGGTGTTGTTGTCGTGGCTGAGGTGGCACAGGAGAACGTGGTGCAGGGCGGGGGTCCAGAGGCGCCGGAGCAGGGCGGCGGTGTCGCGGTTGTCCATGTGGCCGCGCTCGCCGCGGATGCGCGCCTGGAGATACTGGGGATAGCGGCCTGTGGCGAGCATGTGGGCGTCGTAGTTCGACTCTATCATGAGGGCTGTGGCGCCGGCCATGTAGTGCATGGCGCGCTCGGTGGCGTAGCCCATGTCGGTGGCCACGACGAAGGTTTCGGGGCCGAGGGCGATGGAGAATCCCACGTTGTCGGTGCCGTCGTGGCTGGTCTCGAAGGGTGTGATGGTCATGCCTGCCACTTCGAAGGCGAATTCTTTGTAGATGGGCTGGTGGTAGTCCTTGATGCGGCGCGAGATGTTGTGGCGTCGCAGGATGCCGGAGAGTGTCTTTGGGGTGGCCCAGAGGCGTTTTTCGGGGTAGCGGCGCAGCAGCGGATAGGCGTAGCGCACGTGGTCGGCGTGGTCGTGGGTGAGGATGATGCCTCGCACGGCGCCGGCGAAGTCGATGCCGTTGTCGCGCAGGCGCTGGAGGGTGAGGGCGGCGTCTACGCCTGCGTCGAGGAGCACTCCGGCGTGGCGTGTGCCCACGTAGGCGCAGTTGCCGCTGCTGCCGCTGCCGAAGCTCACGAACATGAGTCTCTCCGTGCGCTGCACGGCGCTGGGGTCAATGGCGGGGATGTCGTCCGTGGCGGGCGCGGCTGCGGCCTCGCGGGCGCGGATTTTCTCGACGGTCTCGGCCACGATGTCGGGCACGCCGAAGTCGTCGAGGCCGTCGAGGCCGTCGAAGAGTCCGGGGTGGGAGTCGGGGATGCGTGAGATGCGTCGCGAGCGTTTCATCGTGCGGTTCCTATGAGAAAAATGGTGGGTGTGCGGTCGACGTAGCTGCAGTCGATGCTGCTCCAGCGGGCTGCGGGGAGGGTGCGGATGCACTCGCGGCTGCCGCCTATGTCGGTGGCCACGCACAGCAGGGTGGCGGGCGAGAGGGTGGCGGCGAGCTGGCGGAGCAGGCGCAGGTTGCGGTAAGGCGTCTCTATGAAGATGTGGGTGCGGCCGGTGCGGGCGGCGTCGCGGTCCATGGCGCGCAGGGCGTCGTTGCGGGCGGGCCCCTCGATGGGCAGGTAGCCCTCGAAGGCGAAGCGCTGGCCGTTGAGGCCGCTGGCCATGAGGCTCATGATGATGCTGGAGGGGCCCACCAGGGGCACCACCTGCAGGCCGGCGCGCTGGGCGCATGCCACGATGTCGGCGCCGGGGTCGGCCACGGCGGGGCATCCGGCCTCGCTGATGACGCCTATGTCGTGGCCCTCGAGGGCGGGGGCGAGCATGGCGTCGACGGCCGAGGGGGGCGTGTGCTCGCTCAGCTCCGTGAAGGTGCAGGCGTCGATGTCGAAGTCGCGCCCGGCGGCTGCGCGCAGGAAGCGGCGGGCCGAGCGCAGGTTTTCCACGGCAAAATAGCGCACGCCGCGCAGCAGCTCGATGTTGGCGGCGGGGAGCACGGCGGCCGGGGCGGCGTCGCCCATGGGCACGGGGAAAAGGATGATTCTGCCGGGTTTCTGGTTCATGATAGTGCAAAGGTACGATTTTTTATTGTATCGTGCAACGGAAACGCACGGCAGGCGGCGCAGGCTTGCACGGAAAGGAAAAATTGTGTATTTTTGCTGAAAGTTTTCACACATATGAGCAGAAACACTGAGGAGCTGGCAGGCTGCACCCTGCTGGGAAACCAAGGCACCAAATATCCGGCGGACTATGCGCCGGAGGTGCTCGAGACGTTTGTGAACAAGCATCCGGAGGGCGACTATCTGGTGACGTTCAACTGTCCCGAGTTCACGTCGCTGTGTCCCAAGACGGGTCAGCCCGACTTTGCCCGCATCGTCATCAACTATATCCCCGACCGGCTGATGGTGGAGAGCAAGAGCCTGAAGCTGTATCTTTTCAGCTTCCGCAACCACGGCGATTTCCATGAAGACTGCGTGAACATAATCATGAAAGACCTGGTGAAGCTGATGCAGCCCCGCTATCTGGAGGTGCTGGGCGTGTTCACGCCCCGCGGCGGCATCAGCATCTACCCCTTCGCCAGCTACGCCGACGGCGCCCACGAGGCGCTGAAGCAGGCGCGCCTGCTGGCGGCCTTCAACCAGTCGACCAACCTGTGCAAGATATGAACAAAGACGCTATAATGGTGCTGAGCGGCGGCATGGACTCCACCACCATGCTGCACGAATATGCAGGGCGCATAGCCGTGGCCGTGACCTTCGACTACGGCTCGAACCACAACGCCCGCGAGATAGAGTGTGCGCGCTACAACTGCCGCGCGCTGGGCATCGAGCTGGTGGAGGTGAAGATGGACTTCATAGGGCGGCTCTTCAGCAGCTCGCTGCTGAGCGGCGCCGAGGCCATCCCGGAGGGCGACTACGACGACGAGAACATGCGCAGCACGGTGGTGCCCTTCCGCAACGGCATCATGCTGGCGGCCGCCGCCGGCCTGGCCGAGAGCCGCGGCCTGCACAAGGTGATGATGGCCAACCACGCCGGCGACCATGCCATATATCCCGACTGCCGGCCGGGATTCGTGGAGGCCATGAGCCGCGCCATCAGCGAGGGCACCTACGACCACATCGAAATCGAGGCTCCCTACACCCACCTGACCAAGGCCGAGATAGCCGCGCGCGGCGCTGCCCTGGGCGTGGACTACAGCCACACCTACAGCTGCTACAAGGGCGGCGAGCGCCACTGCGGCCGCTGCGGCACATGCCGCGAACGGCGCCAGGCCATGGCCGAGGCCGGCCTGCAGGACCCCACAGACTACGAAGCATGACACCCGAGGAGATAAAACACAACATGCGCGCCATCCTGCGCGCCGAGAGCGAGGCGGTGGCGGCCATCCCGGTGACCGACGACTATGCCCGCGCCGTGGAGCTGATAGTGGAGCGCGTGCACCGCGGCGGCGGCAAGCTCGTGACCTCCGGCATGGGCAAGGCCGGCCAGATAGCCATGAACATAGCCACCACCTTCAGCAGCACGGGCACGCCGGCCGTGTTTCTGCACCCCAGCGAGGCGCAGCACGGCGACCTGGGCGTGACCTGCGCCGGCGATGTGCTGCTGCTCGTGAGCAACTCGGGCAAGACGCGCGAGATACTGGAGCTCATCACCCTGGCCGAGAGGCTGCACCCGGGGCTGCCGCGCATCGTGATCACGGGCCAGCCGGACAGCCCCCTGGCGCGCCTGGCCGACGCCACGCTGCTCACGGGCGGCGCCCGCGAGGTGTGCCCGCTGGGCCTCACCCCCACCACCAGCACCACGGTGATGACGGTGATAGGCGACGTGCTGGTGGTGAACGTGATGAAAGAGATAGGCTTCACGCGCGAGCAATACGCCCTGCGCCACCATGGCGGGTATCTGGGCACGGCCGCGCGCGGCGACAACGAATAACGAAGATATGAACGAAAACAAGGATAAGACGAAGAAGATAATCTGTATAGGCGAGTGTGCGCTCGACGTGGTGTTCGGGCCCGACGGCACCCCCCTGGGCTCCATGCCCGGCGGACGCCTGGCCAATGCCGCGGCGCTGCTGGCCCGCGAGGGGCTGCCCGTGGTGATGGCCGCCGAGGCTGCCGCCGACGCCGTGGGCGACACCGTGGTGGCCTTCCTGGCCGACTCCGGCGTGGACACCTGCAACATCGACCGCTTCACGGAGGGCCGCACGCCCGTGACCATCTACATGGCCGGCGCCGACGGCCGCGTGAAGGCCACGCGCTACGAGAGCTACCCCGACGACAGCTTCGACATAGTGTGGCCCCGCATCGACGAGGGCGACATCGTGCTCTTCGGCGGCTACTATGCCATCGACCGACGTATGCGCCGCCGCATGCTGCCGCTGCTGCAGCAGGCCGCCGAGCGCAAGGCCCTGATGGTGTATCTGCCCGGCTACCTGCCCGAGCAGGAGCCGCGCATCACCCGCGTGATGCCCGCGATACTCGAGAATCTGGAGCTGGCGCAGGTGGTGGTGACCCGCTCGGCCGACCTGCAGCTCATCTTCGGCACCCGCGACGCCGCCACGGCCTTCCGCAACCACGTGGGCTTCTACTGCAGCGCGCTGGTGAACGTGAACGCTCCGGCCCACACCCTGGAGTGGCACAGCAAGGGCCACACGGCCGCCCTGGAGGTGCCGCTCTCGCCCTGCAGCTCGCTGGTGTGGAACGCCGGCGTGGCCGCCGGCACCGTAGCGGCCCTGCACGAGGCCGGCGCCGACCCCGCCATGGTGCAGGCCGGCGCCCAGCTGCTGTGCGACGCCGTGCTGCGCCGCGCCGTAGCGACGGCCGACCTTGCCACGGCCAGCCTCGCGGCCGCCTGGCAGAAAAACCACGAATAACAACCCCCATCTTCCCGTATATGGCAACAGCTCTCCAGCAATCGGCACCCGCGGGTGCCCTCCCCAAGGTAGAAAACAAGCGCGTGGCGATAGTGACCGCCGAGTGGAACCGCCACATCACGGCCGCCCTGCGCGACGGCGCCGTGGCCACGCTGCGCGGCGCAGGATTCGCCGACAGCGATATAGAGCTCTTCGACGTGCCCGGCGCCGTGGAGCTGTCGTTCGCGGCCTCCAACCTGATAGAGGCCAGCATGTTCGACGCCGTGATAGTATTCGGCTGCGTGATTCGCGGCGACACACCCCACTTCGACTACGTGTGCCAAAGCGTGACGCAGGGCGTCACGGAGCTGAACGTAGACCGCGACACGCCCGTGATTTTCGGCGTGCTCACGGTGGAAAACGAGCAGCAGGCCCTGGACCGCGCCGGCGGACGCCTGGGCAACAAGGGCTGCGAGGCCGCCGAGGCTGCCGTGAAGATGATGGCGTTCGTAGACCACCTGAACTCGCTGTGATGCGCCTGCTGCTTCCCATACTCCTGGCCGCCCTGCTTGCGGCCGGCTGCGGCACCACCCCGGCCGCCGACAGCATCGAGGCCGCCCGCGCCAGCCTGGAATCGGGCAACGTGAGCGCCGCGCGACGCGGTGCAGAGCAGGCCGCGGCCGACACCGCCACGCTGAGCGGCGCCGACCTGTGCCGCCTGGCGCTGGTCTACGCCTCCGTGGGCGAGCATCAGAGCGGCAACGAGGCCGACATGGCCATGGCCGCACGCTGCATCCGCAAGGCCCTGGCGCGCGACTCGGCCGCCGTGGATTCCTTCACGGGCACCCTGCCCCTGGAGCAGCGCGCCCTCATGGCCCTGGCCGTGCAGCTGTGCCGTGCCCAGGACACCGATATAAGCGACTTTGAAGAAGAACCAATAGAAACGCTATGAGCGACAACCGCATGGAAGCCCTGGCCGCTTTCCTCTCGGCCAACCCCGACCTGCCGCAGGGCGGCGACGAGCCCGCTGCAGCGCCTGCGCCTGCGCGCCTGCCGGTGCTGGTAATGGCCATGGAGCGCAAGGGGCGCGCCGGCAAGACAGCCACCATCATAGCCGGCTTCGACAGTCCGGAGCAGGCCGCCGAGGCTGCCTCGGCGCTGAAGAAACGCCTGGCCACGGGCGGCTCGGCCCGCGACTGCGAGGTGCTGCTGCAGGGCGACCGCCGCGAAGACGCCCGCAAGGCCCTCACCGCCCTGGGCTACAGGGTGAAAGGATAAGACAGCGATGCTCACCATCTACAAAGCTTCTGCCGGCTCCGGCAAGACCTACACGCTGGCCTTCGAGTATATCAAGGCCCTGCTGGGCGTGCGCCGCGAAGACGGCAGCTACAGGCTGAACGGCGCCGGAGGCCGCCCGCGGCGCCGCTCGCGCCACCGCGGCATCCTGGCCATCACCTTCACCAACAAGGCCACCGAGGAGATGAAGGAGCGCATCACGCGCGAGCTGCACGCGCTGGCCACCGACCCGGCCGGCGCGGCCTACACGCAGGCCCTCACGGCCATGCTGGGATGCAGCCGCGAGGAGCTGCAGGCCGAGGCCGCAGCGGCGCTCCACGACATGCTCACGGAGTATCGCCACTTCAACGTGAGCACCATCGACTCGTTCTTCCAGGGCGTGCTGCGCACCTTTGCCCGCGAGCTCGACCACCAGGGCGACTACGAGGTGGAGCTCAACGACCGCTATGCCGTGGCCGCCGGCGTGGGCATGCTGCTCGACGACCTCAACTTCGGCGTGGCGCCGGGCGAGAAGCAGCTCAAGCGCTGGATTTCGAGCTTCATACGCGAAAAGGTGGAGGAGGGCCAGGCCTTCAATTTCTTCGACCGCTCCAGCGGGGTGATGAAAAGCGTGGTGAGCTACGTGCACAAGATGTGCGACGAGAATTTCAAGCCCCACGCGGCCGCCACGCTCGAATATCTGGCCGACCCTGCCAGGATGCAGCGCTATCGCGCAGCCGTGCGAGCACGCCGAAAGGAACTCACCGCAGCCATGGCGGCCTGCGCGGCCGGGGCCCTCGCGGCGCTCGACGCCGAGGCCGCCGGGCGCGTGATATGCAACGCGTCGCTGCTGCGGCTGCTGGAGACGGCCGCCACCGGGCAGATTCCGGACAAGGACAAACTGGGCCTGGGCTCGCGCGAGGCCAAGACCTTCGCGGCCGCCCTGGATGGCGACGAAAACAAGATTTTCGTGAAGTCGAAGCTGCCCAAGGCCGGGCGCAGCACCGTGTATCCCGACCCTTCCGTGGGCCTGGCCGTGACGGCCGCCTGCGGCGCCATGCTGGCCGCCGCCGCGGAGGCTCCGCTGCTCGACGAAATCCTGCGGGCCACGCCGGCGCTGGAATTCCTGGGCATGGCATGGAAATACGTGGCCGACTTCCGCCGCGACAACAACCTGGTGCTGATGAGCGACACCAACGACCTGGTGCGCCGCATCATCAACGGCGCCGAGGTGCCCTTCATCTACGAGCGCACCGGCATGGAGCTGCACCACTTCCTGATAGACGAGTTTCAGGACACGAGCGTGATGCAGTGGGAAAACCTGCGGCCGCTGGTGGCCAACAGCGTCGACACCGCCGACAGCCTCATCATAGGCGACGAGAAGCAGTCGATCTACCGCTTCCGCAACTCCGACAGCAGCCTGCTGCACCACCGCGTGGCCGAGCAGTTTCCGGGCCGCCACACGCTGCGCGGCTCGGCGCCGGCCGACAACACCAACCACCGGAGCGCCCACGGCATGGTGCGCTTCAACAACGCGCTGTTCTCGCGCCTGGCCGGGGTCTACGCCGTGCCCGGCTACGAAAACGTGCGCCAGGCGCTCTTCGGCAAGTTCGACGGCCTCACGGCCTGCGTGCGCATCACGCCCTACACGGCGCTGCCCTGCGACGAGGAAAAGCCATCGTCGGCCCGGCAGAAGGAGGCGTCGCTGCGCGCCATGGCCGAAGAAATCGTAGCGCAGCACGGGCGGGGCTACGACTGGAGCCGTATAGCCGTGCTGGTGCGCCGCCGCAGCGAGGCCGAGGAGGTAGTGAACTATCTGATGGGCCGCTATCCGGCCATCCCGCTGCTGAGCAACGAGGGCCTGAGGCTGGACACGAGCAGCGCCGTGCGCACCATCGTGAGCGTGCTCAAGTTTGTTGACCGCTCCTACGACGCTACCGCGCGCGACCCCGAGAGCAACCCCTTTGCATCGTACGGCGACATCCTGATGATGCTGTCGCGCTTTGAATACCTCATGGGCCGCGACCCCTCCGACCCTGCCGCTGCCCTGCACGCCGCCACGGGCACCGACGGCAGCGAGGCGCTGGCCGCCGAGGCCGCCGCCGTGCGCAGCGCCGCCGCGGCCAACCTGCCCGCGCTGGTGGAGGTGATCATCAGCCGCAACGTGTCGGAGGAGCAGCGCCGCCACGAATTTGCCTACATCGCTGCGTTTCAAGACCTGGTGCTGGATTTCTGCTCGCGCTACAATCCCTCGCTGCACGCCTTCCTGGACTGGTGGACCGACAACGGCGCGCGCCAGACGGTGGGCGCCGCGGCCACGCTCGACGCCGTCACGGTGATGACCGTGCACAAGGCCAAGGGCCTGGAATGGGACTGCGTGCACATCCCCTTCGCCTCGTGGCCCGTGGATGAGGTGCGCGGCGATGTTTGGGTGGAGATGGCTGCCGTGGAGCTGGGCGAACCGGCCGACCGTCCGCCGGTGCTTTCGCTACCCCTCTCGGGCCTCTGGGAGCGCGCCGGAGAGCCCTTCCGCAGCATCTACGCGGCCAACGCGCCCCTGGAGCTGGCCGACAACCTGAACCTCACCTACGTGGCCTTCACGCGCCCGCGGCGCGAGCTGCACGTGCACTACAACCCCTCGCGAGGCATAGGCCGCGTGCTTCCCGCCATCCTGGCCGCGCCGCACACCTCCGACGACACCCCCGAGGGCCTGAACCTGCCGGAGGGCCTGGACGAAAACGGCTGCTACGCGCTGGGCGAGCCCACCGCACCACGCGACAAAACGGCCGAAACGGCCGGCGAGGCTTTCCCCGTGCCGCCCTACAGCGTGTATTTCCGCGACGACACGCGCGAAATCACCATGGTGGAAGACGTGACCATAGGCGGCGACGCCGACCTGGGCACCGGCGAGGAAGAGGTGAAGACACAGAAGGTGAACCGCCTGGCCGTGACGCCCGAGGAAAAAGCCCTGGCAGCCGCTGCCGAGCGCGGCAACCAGCTGCACAACATCCTGGCTGCCACCATCGTGGCTGCCGACCTCGACCGCGCCGCTGCCGAAGTGGGCGCCCGCAGCCGCCTCGACGCCGCCACCCTCGAATCCCACAAGCAGCTGCTGCGCCACAGCATGGAGCAATCTCCCGGCGCCGAGCGCTGGTTTGCCCCCGGCAACCGCGTGCTGGCCGAGCGCACCATCTACGTGGCCCGCAGCGGGCGCAGCTTCCGGCCCGACCGCCTGGTGGTCTACCCCGACGGCAGTGTCGACGTGGTCGACTACAAATTCACCACCGAGACCCACAACGAGCACAAGCGCCAGGTGGCAGGCTACATGCGCCTGCTCCACACCATGGGCTACACCACCGTGCGCGGCTTCCTCTGGTATCCCGAGCAGGCCCTGGTGCTCCCCGTCGAGCCCGTCCACCCGTAGACAAACCCCCGCCTGCAAATAACTGTTCAGCAATACGCTAAGTAGTAAGGAGAAAACTCGCGCAGAGGCGCAGAGAATTATATAAAGGGCTGAAAAATCGGGTTTAAAAAGCTCCGTAGATGCGCTTTTTAATCTTAATTTCAAATTAATAAATAAATACTCTGCGCCTACCATAGAACAAATACGCGGGGATGCTCGGAAGAGCGGGCCGGAGGTCCGCCCGCTTGTTAACCCCGTGCGGGCCGCACGGGGTAGTGCCACAACCACGCGGCAGCCCCGGAGGGGGTGTCCCACCCTCTATGGCGGGCAGGACAGCCCATCCCGGGCTGTATCTGTTGATACAGCTACCCACGGGCGACCCGCCCGCGGTTAACCAAAGGGCGGGCCTCCGGCCCTTTCATCATATAGGCAAATCGTTCTATTTCCTTTATCATTTAGGGCAATGCCCTATCGGAATACTCTGCGCGAGTTTTCACATATGCAAAGCCTATTCGCGGGGAATGGATGCCGTAAAATAAGCATGTAAAGAGGGGCGAAACGGGCTTATTTTTACATTTTTTGGTAAAATAAGACCTGTTGCAGCGTGCTTATTTTTACATTTTTGGTAAAATAAGGGGGTTTCGGGAGGAAAAAGGGGCTTATTTTGCGGGGAGGGCTACCAGCCGCCGGAGGCACCGCCGCCGCCGGTCATGCCGCCGCCGAAACCGCCGAAGCCACCACCGCCGCCGAAGCCGCTGCTGCGGCCGCCACCGCCGCCCGGGGGGATGATCACGATGGGGGGCGTCTTGGCTATGGTGTAGGGCACGGAGGTGATGTGGCCGCAGTTCATGCAGCTGTAGTCGCGCACGCCGCGGCCCTCGCTGGTGGGGGTGGGGCGGCGCAGGGTGCGGTCGGCGCGGAGGCGCGCGGTGCGTGCGTGGCAGTGCTCGCACTCTCGCAGGCTGGAGGCGTTGTTTACGTAGGGGATGATGTCGGTCTCGCCGCAGGTGGGGCAGAGCCACACGTCGTAGTCGACGGAACCCACGCGCTCCTCGAGGTCCTGGGCGGGCGTGAGGTAGTCGTTGTCGTGCACCTCGTCGATTTTCTTCATGCGTGTGCCGCAGTTGGGGCAGTTGCGGCGGCCGTCGCGCAAGTGCTTGAGCACCAGCACCAGCCACAGGGCGGCCACCATGCCCATGCCCAGGGTGAAGAATCCCAGCACGAGATAGGGGGCCTTGAGTTTCTGCAGGGCGCGGTAGCGGTCGAAGCGGTCGCGGCGCCGCACGGCCACGAGGCGGAAGATGAGCACCGCGAGCATTCCGGCGGCCACGATGGCCGCGAGGTTGAGATAGGCGTGGAAGGCCGCATCGTCTTCGCGGTCGCTCTGCTCGCGCAGCTGCGACTGCAGTTCGGCGGCCGCGTCGGGGTCGGTGAGCAGCGAGGCGAGGGTCTCGACGGTGGCGCGCACGCCGGTGTCGTAGTCGCCCCGGCGGAAGGCCGGGAACATGGTGTTGCGCAGGATGGAGCCGCACACGATGTCGGGCAGCACGCCCTCGGCGCCGTAGCCTGTGCGGATGACGGCGCGGCGGGCATCGCGGGCCACCACGACGAGCACGCCGTTGTCGCGGTCTTTCTTGCCTATGCCCCAGGCGGTGAAGAGCTCGGTGGCGAAATCGTCGATGTCGGAGGGGTCGTCGATGTCGCCCACCACCACTACGGCCATTTCGGCCGAGGTGGCGCGGCGCACGGCCGAGATGGTGCTGTCGACGGAGGCGCGCACGGCGGGGGAGAGGATGCCGTCGGGGTCGGCCACCTGGGCCTTCTCCAGGCGCGCGGGAGTCCAGGTGGCAGCCATGGCCGCGGCGGCCGCGGCAAGGGCCACAAGGCCCGTGAAAATGCGTCGCAGGGTCATTTCTTGCCGTCTTTAAGCTGTTGCATGCGGTGGGGAATCATGATAGATGCTATCACCTGCACCACGGCGCCGGCCATGGTGAGGGCCAGCCAGTCGCGCGGGGCGGTGCCGGGCAGGAAGAGCAGCACGGCGGCGGCCACGAAGAACAGGGCGCTCCAGGCCTGCATCCTGACCATGCGGCGCAGGCGCAGGTCGGTTCCGCGATAGGGCGAGAACAGGCGTGTGACGAGCATCCACAGGGCGCCGGCGGCATAGAGCCAGCGCATGAGGTCCATGTGGTGGAAACCGCCGCTGAAGAGCGGCACCAGGGTGGCTGCTGCCACGAATATGAGTCCTATTGGGGCGAGAGCCTCGCAGGCGCGGCCCACTTGCGTTTTGTCCATGCTACCGGGGGTTATTGCGGGTTTTGTATCAATCGGTTATGAAAACGTCTTCGTTCTGGCGCTTCATGTTGTAGTGCTCGCGCACGACTCGCTCCATGGCCTGGGGGTCGGACTCCAGGCCCTGGTTGAGGGCGCGGTAGTAGCGCACGCTGTCCTCGACCTGGTCGACACAGGCGCGCAGGCTGTCGATCTGCGCCTGGTATTCCACGCGCCGGGCCACGCTGTTGTCGCCCACGAAGACGATGTAGACCAGCGCGCCCAGCACGAGCAGGGTGGGCAGCGAAACGTATCGCCGCAACCACCTGCCTGCACTTCCGGGAATACCTGCCATGGCCGTTTTACTTGACGAGGACGCGGCGGGTGTCGGAGCCCACAACCACGATGTAGAGGCCGGCGGGCAGCTCGAAGCTGCGGGTGCCGGCTGCGATGGCCGTGGCGCCCACGTAGGTGATGCCGTCGATGCCGTGCACGGCCAGGGTGGCCTCGTGGCGTGTCTCGACGGTGAGGGTGCCGGCTGCGGCGGAGTAGGCGTCCCAGCTGTAGTAGTCGGCATCCGGGTCGTTGAGGCCGCTGGACACGTAGGATGTGATGGCCACGTCGTCGAGGTGGATGCGGCCGCCGGCGGTGCGCTCCAGGCGGATGCGCACGGGGCCGTCCATATTGACTGTCACGCTGAACTGGCGATACTCAGTGTTGTCGAGCTGTGCCCGGCCGGCCTCGGTCCAGGAAGCTCCGCCGTTTTTGGAGTAGCTCACGGTGATTTCGGCAGCGGGGTCGGCGTTGCCCTGGTTGTTGACCCAGCGGCAGGCGTAGAAGCTCACGGTGCCGGCGCCGGTGGCCAGGTCTTCAGCCATCTCGAGGCTCGAGGGAGTGCCGCTCTTGGCGAAGCGGCAGGCCTTCTCGCCGGCATATACGCGGTCGCCGGCGCTCTTGGTGTCTACGACGCCCAGGCTGGTGGTGTTCCAGTTGCAGGCGGTGCCGTAGTAGAGGCCCGATTTATAGCACTGCTGATAGTTTTTCTCGAAGTCTTCGAGGAAGGTGGCGGCGGAGGGGTCGACACACACGCCGCGGATCACGCCGCTCTCGGCGGTGTAGCTGCCGGCGGTGGCCACGATTTCGGTCTCGAAGGTGCCGGTGCGCGACGCGTTGAGGCGGATATACATGCGGTCTTCGGCGGGGTCGAGCTGCAGCGCGGTGCTCCAGTCGCTCTTGTCGGTGCTGATCTGGAAGGGAGCGTCGACGCGCACGTTGATCTGCTCCGAAACGTTTTCAACCAGCACGAGCAGCTCCTCGGCCTGCGAGGGCACGCCGGGCTGGGTGGTGAAGGAGAGGGTGCCGTCGTAGAGGAAGTCGATGAAGGGCAGCAGCACGCCGGTGGTGACGGATACGGCGTTGGACGTCATGGTGGCCGACTGCAGCGTGTAGGTGTAGGTGGTGGAGGGCTCGAGGCCGTCGACGGTGTAGTGGCCCGTGGCGGCATCTACCTGGCGGGGATAGCCGTCGATGCTCTCGCCGCCCTGGCGCACGTCGAGGGTGTAGCGGCCGTCGGTGGCGTCGCCCACGTAGGTCCAGTTGGCGCAGAAGCTCTCGGCGGTGATTTCCGTGGCGGCCGTGGCGGGCAGGCCGTCGAGCACCTGGGCCTTGATGGTGACGGTGCTGGTGGCCGAACCGGAGGTGAGGGTGAGTTTGCTGGTGTAGCTGCCCACCTGCTTGAGGGTCCATGTGAGGGTGAGCTCAGCGCCCGCATTGGCCTGGCTGGCGCTGAAGGTGGATGCGCTGAGCACCAGGCCGTTGGTGGCCGCTACGCTCACGGCGCCGGTGAGGCCCGTGCCGCGCACCTCGATGGTCTTGCTTACGGGCACGTTCATGCCGGCCACGCCCAGGTCGATGGTGGAGCCGTTGACGGGCATCACAATCTGCCCCTGGGCCTCGGCGCCGCCGTTCCACGTCTGGTTTTTCTTGTCGCCCCAAATGTATTCCACCATCTCGGGATGGTCGATGAAGGGGTTGCGGTTCTTCTGGTGGCTGTACACGGCATCGTTGCGGGTGGTCTCCTTGCTGTCCACGGGGTCCTGGCGGTGCCACTTGAGCAGCAGGTTCACCACCCAGTCCTTGAACACGGGATAGTCGTTGCCGGCCACTACATCGCCGCCTTCGCCGCTGGTCCAGCCGGAAATGTTGCTGTTGTAGGCCGCGGCCATATAAAAATAGGTGCGCGCGAAGTCGCCCTTGTACTGGTCGTCCGGCTCAAACACGGTCTTGGAGTAGCCCGAGAAGGTGGAGGTGCCCAGGCGGCCCAGGCCCTTGACGCTTCCGGGGCCCGAGAGGGTGGTGCCGTTGGCACACTCGCCGAAGGGATAGTTGCTGCGCTGGCCGTTCACCTTGCCGTCGGTGGGATAGAGATGGAAGGCGTCGGAATACTGGTCGGCCTTGCCGCCGCCCCACCAGCTTTTGGGGAAGGAGTGCTCGCGGTTGATGCAGTCGCCCACGGTGCTGTAGTTGCCGCACTTGCTGAAGGTGTTGTATGTGCCCCAGTTCTTGGTGGAATACATGTCCCACACGGTGCCGTCGGGGTGCACGTCGGAGGTGCGGTACACGTTCCAGAGGCCGTCGTAGCCCACGTTGGTGTGGCTGCTCACCTTCTGATACAGAGCTTTGAGCAGGTCTTTGCCTCCCTTTCCGGTGCAGGAGTCGTAGTAGCCGGAAGGCTCGGCGGCGCCGGCGGCAGAGTAGGAGAGAGCCGCAGCGGCGAGGGCGAAAATATGGCGTATTTTCATTGCAATATTAGGAGTAAGATTTGGTTTTTACAGTTTTGAGCTGTAAAATTACTTCAAACGCGCCTTTCTACAAAATTTTTTAACCAAAAATCACCTGCGCGGGCGCGGGATACAGCGGGATACAAAATGACATAAAGGTCACAAGAAACAAAAAAAATATTTTTTGCGGGGCGATCTATTATATATGGCCACCTGTGAGGGATGCCGTCAGTTGAGGCCCAGGGCGAGGGCGCGCTTGTTGTAGCGCCGGAGCCTTTTGCTGTGGTCCCTCAGGCCTCGCTTCGCTCTACCTGAGGTTGAGGAATGTCGCGTCTCCGACGCTCTTTATCCCCTATTTTCAGCTCTTTATATAATTCTCTGCGCCTCTGCGCGAGTTTTCCCCTTACAATTTAACATATAGCTGAATAGTTACCATAAAGGTCACAAGAAACAAAAAAATATAATAAAAGAGGGATAGGGGGGCGGGTGTAAGGAAAAAAGTATTATCTTTGCCAAAACACTAAACAAGCTACCGGCTATGGAAAGGAAATACAACAGAGTGCTTCTGAAACTGAGCGGCGAGTCGCTCATGGGCTCGCAACATTATGGCATCGACCCGGTGCGGCTGGGCGAATATGCCGCGCAGATAAAGGAGGCTGTGGACGGCGGCACGCAGGTGGCCATCGTGATAGGCGGCGGCAATATCTTCCGCGGCGTGCAGGGCGCGGCCAAGGGTTTCGACCGTGTGAAGGGCGACCAGATGGGTATGCTGGCCACGGTGATCAACTCGCTGGCGCTGTGCTCGGCGCTTGAGAGCACGGGATGTGCCGCGCGGGTGTTCACGGCCCTGAACATGTATCCGATAGGCGACTACTACAGCAGCCGCAAGGCTGTGGAGGCGCTGGAGAGCGGCGTGGTGGCCATCCTGGCCGGAGGCACGGGCAATCCTTTCTTCACCACCGACACGGGCGCTGCGCTGCGCGCCGTGGAGACGGGCGCCGACGCCATGTTCAAGGGCACGCGCGTGGACGGCATCTACACGGCCGACCCGGAGAAGGACCCCGAGGCACGGAAGTTTGACCGCATCAGCTACGACGAGGTGGTGGCCCGAGGCCTGCGCGTGATGGACCTCACGGCCACGGCGCTGTGCAAGGAAAACGGCATGCCCATCGTGGTGTTCGACATGGACACGCCCGGCAATCTGGCCCGTGTGCTGGCCGGCGAGCCCATAGGCACCGTGGTGTACTGACCTGAACAATCAAAAATACCATATATATGACCGACATCAAAACCTATCTCGACCCCGCGGCCGAAAAAATGGAGCTGGCCGTGGCCTATCTGGAAGAATCGCTGGCCCACATCCGCGCCGGCAAAGCCAATGCCAAAATCCTGGACGGCATCCGTGTGGAATACTACGGCAGCGCCGTACCCATCAGCAATGTGGCCAACGTGAGCGTGCCCGACGCGCGCACCATAGCCATCACCCCCTGGGAGAAGGCCATGTTCCGCGAAATTGAGAAGGCCATCATCAACTCCGAGCTGGGCATCACGCCCGAAAACAACGGCGAAATCATCCGCCTGTCCATCCCGCCGCTCACGGAAGAGCGCCGCAAAGCGCTGGTGAAGCAGAGCAAGGCCGAGGCCGAGCAGGCCAAGGTTAGCGTGCGCAACGCGCGCCGCGATGCCATCGACGGCCTCAAGAAGGCCATCAAGCAGGGCATGCCCGAAGATGTGGAGAAAGACGGCGAGGCTGCCGTGCAGAAGCTCCACGACAAGTATCTGAAGCAGATCGACGAGGTGTTCGCCGCCAAGGAAAAGGAAATCCTCACGGTGTAGCCCCCGGCCCCCCCGGCTATCACAGCGCTCCCCGCCCGGCGAGGGGCGCTGCTTTTTTGAGCTTGTCTGACAAGAAGTAACTGCTGCTGACGCGCGGGGAGGATATCCAGCTTATAACGGCACAAGCCATTCTTCCGGTGCATAGGAGCAACTATATAACAATTACTATTACCAAACGCGTAATCCTGTAGGGACGCTCCATGGAGCACTGCTGTCCCAAGAAAATTATTAACAAATGGGTCTAAT
>CAYUUN010000035.1:0-377 GCA_964447895.1 uncultured Bacteroides sp.
TTTCTTCTTTTTGCCACGTGCTGCGAATTTTTGCAGATGGTGGTGGCGTGACTACCTAACTTTGCTGCAAAAAACACAATTTGTATGCATAGTATTTTGAAATCTGTGGTTGCCGCAGTGGGCGGTTGGTTGTGGGCTGCCCTCTGTCCGGCAATACCGGCGGCGGTGGCCTGCACGGCCATGGTGATGGCCGATGTGTGGACCGCCCGACGCCTCCAGGGGCGACTCGCCAAGCGCCGTCCCACAGCTCGCCAGCTCAACAAATTCAGCAGCGCCCGCTTCGGGCGCGTTATCGCCACCCTCACCCGCATCTACGCCGCACTGACCGTGGCCGCACTGGTCCAAAACGCCGTCACCGGCGAATGGGCCCACTTAGT
>CAYUUN010000035.1:387-26128 GCA_964447895.1 uncultured Bacteroides sp.
GTGGAGTTTGTGGCCGGCGTCATCTGCTTCTGGCAAGGGGTGTCGATCCTCGAAAACGAGTCCTCGTGCAATCCCCATCCCTGGGCCCGCGCCCTCGGCAAATACGTCGTCGACAAATCTACAAGATATGTCCACAAAGTTTAGGGGTTAGGGAGTTTTGAGTTTGGAGTTTGGAGTTATCTGCTGTAGGGGACCGGGTTGGCGCGGTAGCCGGAAAGCAGGTTTCTAACCTGCGGCCCTCCGAGGCAGAAGTAATTTTATAATACTTAGCCGGCTGCAAAGCTTGCCCAGGCCGCAGGTTGAAAACCTGCTTTCCGGCTGACGCGCCAAGAGCCAAAGCGAACAGCATTGGGCGCCGGGGTGGCGCGCCCATACGAAAAAAACAATGTTTTGCGAACGATGCGGACGCACCGAAGGTACGTCCCTACAGGCACGCGGCCATCCGGGTGAACGCAAGCCGGCCATCCGGGCGCGGACGCGATTAATCGCGTCCCTACCGGTTGCCGATAACTCAAAACTCAAAACTCCAAACTCAAAACTCAAAACTCCAAACTCCCTAAACCTTCTTAACCAGTCCCAGCAGGGGGTACCAGAGGGCGCCGCGGATGGTGCGGCCGGGGTAGATGTCGCCAAGGAGGGCCATGTAGCGCTCCACTTGCTCTACATGCACTTTGCGCGGACGCGAAGTGAACTTGTAGTCGACCACGTCGATCGATCCGTCGCGGTTGAACACGATGCGGTCGACTCGGCGCGTGGCTCCGTCGCGGGCATCGTAGATGGCCTGCTCGTTGAGCACTTTCTCGGCCTTGGGCTCAAACCACTCGCGAGCCACGTCGCCGGCCTTGGCAAAGGCTTCCTCCACCTCGGCTTCGAAGCGGGCTGCCTCGCTGGCCGACAGCTGCCGGCGATGGCGCATCACGGCGCCGTGGAGGTCGGCGGTGTCGTACATCTGCGACAGAATGGAGTGCATCACCAAGCCTCGGCGCGCGGCTTCTTCCATGGCCTCGACATAGGGCGCCACAGGGGTGTCGACGATGGCGCGGTCGACTTCGTTGCCGAGGTCGGGGTCGTCGGAGGGCTCGGCCATGGTGGTGAGGTCCTCGAGGCGCGTGAAGCGCGAGTTGAGGGCGTTGAACGACACATTGAATTCGGGCGGGGGGAGCGCATCGCCGTCGGCCTTTTTCTTCTTGGGCAGCGGCACGGTGGGTTCCCCGGCTGCGTAATAACCGGGGGCGACGTTGAGCCGAGAGATGTCGCAGTAGATCTCTGATTCCACCCCACCCTCCACGAGGGCACCGAGCAGAGCCTCGCCCATCGAGACGCCGTCGGCATGCTTTTTGGACGGCGGGAAGAGGTGGATGTCGAGCTCGCGCACGGCGCGGGTGAAGGCCACATAGGCCACGTTGAGATTGTCGGCAATGCCCTCGGCCATGCGCAAGTTGAGCAGCGGGGCGAAGGGACTCCCGCTCTCCTTCATGCACTGCGCCGAGCGCAGATACATCACCTCGGGCACCAGGTGGGCAGGCAGCGAGGTGTCGTGCCGCATCTCCATCCACATGCTTTCGTCGCGGGGCGTGAACTCCCAGTTCATCAGGGGAATGTGCACACAGTCCCATTCGAGGCCCTTGGCCTTGTGGACGGTCATGATGTTGACAGCGTCGATGCGATCGGAAGTGCCCACCGACAGGCGGCTGCCAAATTCGCGCCAGTAGTTGAGGAAGGCATGAACCGATGGGGTGAAGTTGGCGGCATAGTCGGCGGCAAAGTCCACGAATGCCGAGATATATGCCACCTCGCGGGCTCGCTGCTCGGCGGGAATTTTCAGGGCGATGATGGCCTCGATGAGGGCGGCGAGATTGGAAGGGGCTATCTGGCGCAGGCGCTCGATGTCGCTGTCGAGCTTGTGCTGGGGGGCGTTTTTGGTGACGGCGTCGAGGGCCATGCGCAGGGCTTCGTCGACCGGGGCGCCCTCGGCGAGGTGGAAGTTGAAGGTGTCGGAGAGGCGGTCGCGGTCGCGCTTGGCCTCGAGGCGCTCGAGGGCGCGGGCTTCGCGAGGATCGTCGACCACGCGCTCCCGGGGCTGCTCGCGGCGGTCGAAAAGGCCCTTGTCGATGATTTCGAGCATGCTCACTATCATCTTCACTGCCGAGGAGTTGATCAGCAGGAGGCCTTCCTCACTCACAACCTTGATTTCGGGGAAGTGGCTGCGCAGAAACTCGGCCACGTTGATGGTGTCCTTCACCCCGCGGCACAGGATGGCCATGTCGCTGAAGCGGTAGCCGCGCCGATGCTGGTCGAGGATGCGGCGCCCCATGATTGCCAGCGACAGCTCGCGGCCCTCGAGCGAGTCGAAGTCGAAGTCCTTGCCGCCCTCGGCTGGATAGCCGGGAAGCTCGCGGAACTCAGCGCCCGTGGGGTAGCCGATGAAGTCGAGGATGCGCAGGGCACCCTCCACGCCTTCCATCTTCGGGGCCGGAGTCTGGGCTATGCCGCCATAGCCGGCGATGTGGTAGGTGGAGGCAAGGGAGTGGAAGAGAGTGTTGTTGAATTTCACCAGGCGGTGGGCCGAGCGATAATTGGTGTTCTCGCCGGGGCCGCTGCCCTTCACGCGGCTGCGGGGAGCCGGGAAGTCGACGTTCTCCACCGAGTGGTCGAGCAGGTTGGAGTCGCCTCCTCGCCAGCGATAGATGGATTGCTTGACATCGCCGATGATGAGGCTGTCGCGGTCCTCGCCAAGGGAATTGGCCAGCAGGGGGCGGAGGTTGCGCCACTGCATGCGGCTGGTGTCCTGAAACTCGTCGATAAGGAAATTGTGGAGCTCCACGCCCACCTTCTCGTAGATGAACGGAGTGTCGCTCTCCGAGATGATGGAGCCAAGCAGAGTGTTTGTGTCGGCCAGCAGAATCATGTTGTTCTCGCGGCGGAAGCGCTCGATGTAGGAGTGGATGAAGGCCAGCGACCACAGGGCGGTGGTGCTCTCGCGATAGAGGCGGTAGCGGGCCGCGCGCATGGCAAGGTCCTCGATTTGGGAGACTATCGTGCCGAGCTCGGCGGCGAGGGCATCGCGGCCGGGGGCTTTCTTGCCATACACTCCGTCGGGCTTGCCGTCGCGCATGGCCTGGCGGTAGGCGGGTTCGGCTTTGGTGCCCACCTTGGCGAGCACAACCTCGGGGTCACCGCCTGCCTTCACCACCTTGACAAGGAATCCGGCAGGATTTGTGTTCATGCCCTTGGTGAGCTCTTCGAGGCGGGGTTTCAGCAACTCCACGATGCTCTTCTGGCAGCCGGCGACTTCCTTGTCGAGCCATCCCTCGAAATCGGCGAGGCGCTCGGGAGTGGCCATGTAGGCCTCCACTGCCTCGCGGTGCTCCATGAAGGCCTCGGAGAAGGTGCTTTCCACGCTGCCGAAAATCTCGCCATACATCGACCCCGACCGGTTGAAGGGATTGAAGTCGGCCCCCCGGCGCAGGCGGCGCCCGGCCATGTCGTTGAGCCACTTGGCCACCCGGGCCATGTCGGGATCGGAGGGGTCGTTGTTGAGCTCGTCGAAGAGCATGCTCATGGCCTGGGCTATGACTGCGCGAGGTTGCAGCTCGAGGCGATAGTCGCCCTGACGCTCTATTTCGCGGGCGAAGCTGCGCAGCACGGTCTGGAAGAAGGCGTCGATGGTGCTCACGTTGAAGCTGCCATAGTCGTCGAGCAGCTGGCGGAAGGCGGCATAGGCCGTGGTGGCGAGGTCCTCGCGCGAGCAGCCGAACTCAGCTATGAGCATGGCGGCATAGGGGGCGTCTTTCTCGCCGGGTGCCGGCACGCGGGTGAGGGCGAAGAGCTCGTCGAGGATGCGCTGCTTCATCTCGGCAGTGGCCTTGTTGGTGAAGGTCACGGCGAGAATGTGGCTATGGCGGCGCGACGACGGGCGGCGCCCCAGATAGCGGCGATGGTTGAGCACATAGCGCCCGTCGGCGAGGCGCTCGCCAAGAAGCATCTTGATGTACTGGAGAGCGAGCGTGAAAGTCTTGCCCGACCCAGCCGAAGCCTTATATATCGTGAGCATGCAGAACGTGTATTACTATTGGGACAGCTTATGACGATGAACGATGGGGATAAGGTAGTTTCCCTAAACCTTAACCCCTAACCCCTAAACTCCAAACTCAAAACTCCAAACTCAAAACCCCCTAAACCCTAAGATCACGGGTGATCTTCACGCCTTCCTGCACCGGGAGGGTGAAGGCGGTGAACACTCCGGTGTCGTCGCCGCGGTAGCATATGTGGTAGCGTTCGCGGCCGAAGTAGTCGAGCACGAATTCGGCTGTGTCGACGCTCTCGCCGGTGCCCTTGCCGCGCACGAGGCGCTCGTCGATGGTGACGTCAAATCCGGCCATGTTCACGGCAAGCGACACTGCTCCCGTATCGTCGTTGTCGGGCAGCCCGGTGCGGCGAATGTGCACCCGGCGGTCGTCGTCGACCCACACCTTGAGCATCGGCCCCTCGCCGGAATGGCTCAGGGCGCCGGCCTCCATGTGGAGGATGTTCTCGGTGCGCTTGCGCGGAAGGGCCGCCAAGGCCACCGCCGCGGCCGCCGCAGTGGCCGCGATGACGTAGAACTCAACTGTGTTGAACCAGCTCATGCACCGAATATTTTAAGGAACAGGCCCGAGACGCCCACATATATGATAAGCCCTATGATGTCGTTGGAGATCTGGATGAAGGGACCCGTGGCCAGGGCGGGATTGATTTTCAGCTTCTCGAGGGTGAGGGGCACCACTGTGCCCAAGATGCTGGCAAACATCACCACTGAGAACAGCGACGCAGCCACCGACACTGTCACGGCGAAGTTGTGGGGCAGCATGATGAGATTGTAGAGGAAAATCACGGCCGAGAGGATGGTGGCGTTCAGCAGGCCTATGAGGATTTCCTTGCCTAACTGGCGGGTAAATTCCTTGATCTCGAGCGAGCCGTTGGCCAGGCCCTGCACCACGATGGCCGAGGCCTGCACGCCCACGTTGCCGCCCGTGCCGCCTATGATGGGGATGAACAGCGCCAGGGCCGTGACGGCCTCGAGCTGGCTCTCGAAGGTGCTGAGGATGAGCGACGCCAGGATGCCGGAGGCGATGCCTATGAGCAGCCAGGGGATGCGGGCCTTGGTCTGGGCCAGGATGGAGTCGTCGGCATCGACATCGCTGCTGAGACCGCTGGCCAGCTGATAGTCGCGCTCGCTGCTCTCGCGCACCTCGTCCATGACGTCGTCGACGGTGATGCGGCCCAGCAGGCGGCCTATGCTGTCGACCACGGGCATGGCCACGACGTCGTATTTCTCGAAGTCGTGGGCCACCTCGTCGATGGGTGTGTCGGCCTTGACGCAGGCGGGGTCCACTTCCATCACGTGCTTGATTTTCGACACCGACGGGTGGGTGATGAGTTTCTTCAGGGGCAGCACGCCGCGCAGCTTGTAGTCGTTGTCGACGACGTAGACGTAGTAGATCTCGTCCATGTCCTCGGCCTGGGTGCGCAGCTCCTTGATGCACTCGGGCATGGAAAGGTTTTCGTTCACCACGAGCATCTCGGTGCCCATGAGGCCGCCGGCGGTGTCTTCGTCGTACTTGAGCAGGTCTATGATGTCGCCGGCCTGCTCCACGTCGTCGATGCGCGAGAGGATGTCGTCGCGGTCTTCCTCGTCGAGCTGCTGGATGAGGTCGACGGCGTCGTCGGTGTCGAGGTGGTCGATCTGCTTGGCGATCATCTCGGCGGGCATGTCGTCGAGCAGCTTCAGGCGGTCGTCGTCGTCGAGCTCCATGAGCACCTCGGCGGCGGTCTCGTCGTCGAGCAGGCGGTAGAGATACTCGGCTTCGCTCAGGTCGAGGTCCTGATACAGCTCGGCGATGTCGGCCGGGTGGAGGTCGGCAAGGGCGGCGCGGGCCTGCTCGTCGTTGCGGCGGCCTATGATGTCGCGTATCTGTTCGAGGTATTCGGGCGTGAATTCTTTCATTGTGCGCGCAGTGTTTCGACGGCGAGGGTGAGTTCAATAAACTGGTCGACCGAGAGCTGCTCCGGGCGCATGGCCAGCAGCGGGGTTTCGGGCATGGAGGCTCCGGGCGGCAGCAGGCCGCGGAGGCTGTTGCGGATGGTCTTGCGACGCTGCCCGAAGGTGGTTTTCACCACGGTCTTGAGCAGGGTCTCGGAGCAGGGCAGCGACGTGCGGCTGTTGCGGCTCAGCTCCACCACGCCGCTGTGCACCTTGGGCGGCGGGTTGAACACGCCGGGGGGCACAGTGAAGAGGTAGCGCACGTCGTACCACAGCTGCAGCAGCACGCTCAGGATGCCGCGTGCCTTGGTGCCCTCGCGGGCTGCCAGGCGCTCGGCCACCTCGCGCTGGAGCATTCCGGAGCAGTAGGGCACCCACTCGCGGTAGTCGAGCATGTGGAAGAATATCTGCGACGATATGTTGTACGGATAATTGCCTATAAGCGCGAAGGGGGCGCCGCCGAAGATGCTGTCGAGCGGCAGCTGCAGGAAGTCGCCCTCGATGATGCGCCCGTCGAGCCTCGGGAAATGGCCGCGCAGCCAGTCGACGCTCTCGGTGTCGATCTCCACCACGCGCAGGTCGCGCCCGGCGTCGAGCAGAAACTGCGTGAGCACGCCGGTGCCCGGCCCCACTTCCAGCACGGGCAGGGCGGGCGCCGCGTCGAGCGTGGCGGCAATGCGGGCAGCCACACCGCGGTCGGTGAGGAAGTGCTGCCCCAAGGCTTTTTTTGGTCGTACGCTTGCCATGCTGCAAAGGTACTAATTTTATGGGACAGGCTCAAAATTATTTTTCCGCAGCATCGCCGGCTCGCAGGGTGAAGGAATAGCTGCGCGGCACGCAGGCGTCGATGGTGTATTGCTCCAGGGTGGGCCTGCCCCAGGTGTCGGCGCCGCCCACGCCGTGCACAGCGCCGTCGATGTTGACGTTCACGAAAGCGCCGCGCTCCAGCTCGTGGGGATGGGCGGCGCGCTCCAGGGCTTCCTCGTCGTAGTCCCAGGCGCGGATGTTCAGCGGCTCGCCCGCGGCCTCTATCACCACGGCCGGCACGGCAGGAGAGGCCGAGGCCAGCTGCAGGCGGTACACGTCGCTGCGGTTGCCGTTGTCCTGCGGGCGGATATAGTCGTGGGCATAGTCGCGCAGGGGCATCGTGTAGCGGCCCATGAAGTAGCCGCTCTTGCGGTCGGGGTAGTTCTCCTGCGGCCCGCGTCCCAGGTAGTCGACGAGGTTCATCTCGGCGGGCAGCCGCATCCGCATTCCGAATTTGGGCATCAGCGGCAGCGTGTCGCACAGCGGCCGGTAGTCCATGGCCACGGCCAGGGCGCCGGCGGGCCGCAGCGTGTAGCTCAGCTCCAGGGCGGCTCCGGCGGGCAGCGTCGCGGGAATGGAGAGCGTCACGCTGCCGTCGGGCGCTGTGGATGTGCGGGCCTTTCCGGCCTTGCGCCCGCTGCCCTGGATGCGCCACAGGGGCAACATCTTCTCTTTATAATATGCGTTCTTGTCCTGATTGTCGTTCACGGGCTTGCCGAAATAGGGCTCGAGCGGTCCGGCGAGCATCTCGCGGCCGGCCACGGTCCACGACACGAGGGCGCCGCTGGCGTCGACCGTGAAGCGGCTGTCGCCGGCGCTCAGGGCGTGGCGCCCGTGGCTGCGGACGTAGCGGGGAGCCGGGCCGGCGGCGCGTGCAGCGGCGGTATACGGCTCGAGCTCAAACTGCTCGGCGGCCACGACATGGCCCGCGGGAGCCCAGAGGGTGCTGTCGCGCAGGCAGGCATAGACGTTGAGCCACGTGCCCCGCCCGCAGGGGCTCCACTGCGGCAGCAGGATGCTGTCGCCGTCGAGGGCCAGCGGGCCGGCGCCGGCGGGCTCTCCGCCCTTGAGCAGCACGTAGCGGTAGTCGTAGGCGTCGAGCGGGGTGAAGCTGTCGTGGTTGGTGAGGTGGATGGCATCGCCGCGGCGCTCCATCCACACGGGCGCATAGATGTGCTTCAGCTCGTAGAAATGGGGGTTGGGCACGCGGTCGGGGCCCACAAGGCCGTTGATGCAGAAATTGGCGTCGTTGGGCTGGTCGCCGAAGTCGCCGCCGTAGGCCCAGAACTCGTCACCGGCCAGGGCGAGCGACGCCGAGGGCCGCAGCGGGCTGCCGTCCACGGGCTTGGCTATGCCCTGGTCCACCCAGTCCCAGACGGCGGCGCCGGCTATGGTGGAATCGGCGTAGATCACGTCCCAGTATTCGCGGAAGTTGCCCATGGAGTTGCCCATGGCGTGGGCATATTCGCGGGCTATGTAGGGCTTGTCGGTGACGGCGCGGGCGTTGTCGCGCATCATCTCGGGCGTGGGGTAGCCTTCGTCGTGGAGCGCCGAGTAGCGCGGGTGGCAGTCGTAGAACGGCAGGCGCGTGGGGTCGAGGGCCACCACGGTGTCGTGCATGGCCTGGATGTTGGGCCCCACACCGCCCTCGTTGCCCAGACTCCAGATTATCACCGAGGGGTGGTTGCGGTCGCGCGACACCAGCGACACGGCGCGGTCCACGTGGGCGTCGCGCCACTCGGGGTCGTGGCCCATCTCTTCGTTGGCATAGCCGTAGCCGTGGCTCTCCTGGCAGGCCTCGTCCATCACGTAGATGCCGTAGCGGTCGCACAGCTCGTAGAGCAGCGGCCGGTCGGGATAGTGCGACGTGCGCAGGAAGTTGATGCCCGCCTGCTTCATCAGCCTGAGGTCTTGCTCGATGGTGGCGTCGTCCACCCAGCGGCCGGTGCGGGGGTGATGGTCGTGGCGGTTCACGCCGCGCAGCTTCACGTTGCGGCCGTTGATCTTGAACACCTCTCCGGCGGTCTCCACGCGGCGCAGTCCCAGGTGCCAGTCGTAGCTCTGCAGCTGTGTGCCGTCGGCCGTGGCGAGCGTCAGGGTGTAGGGATAGAGCTCGGGGGTCTCCGCGCTCCACAGGCGCGGCTGCCCGATGGTGTGGGTGAGCACCACGGTGGTGGTGTCGCCGGGTGCCACCACCACGGGCTGCGATGCCACGGTGGCGCCGTCGATGGCCAGGGTGGCCACGAGGGGCGCGGAGGCGCCGGCAGCGGTGTTGCACAGCTTTACGCGGGCCTCCACCAGGGCGCTTCCGTAGTCGGGCGCCGGGGTGCCGTCCACGTTGTAGTCGGCGATGTGGGCATGGGGGCGCACAATCAGCCTCACGGGCCGGAAGATGCCGCTCAGGCGCCACATGTCCTGGTCTTCGAGATAGCTGCCGTCGCTCCAGCGGTACACCTCCACGGCCAGGCGGTTGCTGCCGGGGCGCAGCAGCGGGGTGATGTCAAACTCGGCAGGCGACATCGGGTTCTGGCTGTAGCCCACGCGCTGGCCGTTGAGCCACACGTACATGGCCGACTTCACGCCCTCGAAGCTCAGCGTCACGTTGCTCGCCAGCATCTCCGGGGTGGCCTCGAACTCCGTCACGTAGCTGCCCACGGGGTTGCGGTGGTCATGGGCATACCAGTGGGCCGGGGGCTCGGAGGTGACGCGCGGCCGGTCGCGCTCGAAGGGATAGGCTATGTTCACGTAGATGGGCTTGCCGTGGTTCTGCATCTGCCAGTTGCCGGGCACGGCAATGCTGTCCCAGGCGCTCACGTCGTAGCTGTCGAGCATGAAGCCGGCGGGACGCGACTCGGGGTCCGGCGACCAGTGGAAGGCCCACTTGCCGTCGAGCCACACCATCTCGCGGCTCTGCCGCTCGAGCGAGGGCATCTGCAGCGTGGCGTGGTAGGGCAGCTTGTTGATGCCCAGCACGCGGGGATTCTCCCAGTCGCGGGCCGGGGCGGCGGCAGGCTCGAGCACCTCCAGGTCGCCGTAGGCCATGTGCTCGGCCCCGGCCGTGCGGCGGGCGTCCAGGCGCAGCACCCGCGCCTTCACGGGCGGGAATTTGATTGTCTGCCAGATGGGGTTGTTCACCACGTTGGAAAATTCGCCCGTGGCCACCTCCTGCCAGTTGGTCCAGTCGGTGGTGGCGTAGAGCGTGTAGTGGGTCACGGTGCCCTCGGGTGCCAGCGCGGGGGGCAGGTAGCGCAGCCCGTCGACGGTGCGCTCGCCCTCGAGGTCTATGGCTAATTGGGTGGGCGACATGTAGAACACGTGCAGCTTCGACGACAGCTTCTCGCCGGAGTCGGGGATGTCGGGCGTGAGCTCCGGGGCGTTGAACACCGAGAGGCGCGAGATGGCCGGCGCGGCCTTGCTGTCGGTCACGGTGAAGCGCAGCCGCCGGGCCGTGACGGCCGGGAAGCACACTATGCGCCGGCGGCCTATGGTGGTGAGGGCGCCATCGTCGGTCAGGGCGTCGCGCAGCTCGGTCCACTCGCCATCCACCAGCGCCTCGAGCTTCCAGGCCTTCACGCGCTGCCCCAGGGGGATGTATTCCTCGGCCAGGAAACGGTTGAATGTGGCCGGCGCGCCCAGGTCTATCTCCACTGCGGCGCGCGTGGTGGTGTCGTCGGTGGTCCAGTAGGTGCCGGGCAGCCCGTCGGTGGTGTTGAGGCCGCCGAAGCGATAGTCCATGCCGCGCACCTGCGATGCCGAGGCCGCGGCGCCCAGGGCCAGGTCGTGGTCCATCACCTCGTGTACCATGCGGTTGAAGGCTGCGCCGCGCAGGCTGTCGGTGGGGTGGATGCGGCCGTTGGGCATCACCGGAAAGTTCAGCAGCAGCGTGGAGTTGCGGCCCACCGATTTATAATATGTGTCCATGAGCTTCGACAGGCTCTTCACGTTCTCGTCTTCGGCCGCGTGGTAGAACCATCCGGGGCGGATACTGGTGTTGGTCTCGCCGGGCACCCAGGCGTCGCCGTCCTCCAGGCCGTAGTGCAGCATGGCCCAGGGCGTCTCGCCCTCGCGCGGCAGCAGGCTCCAGTTTGTGGCGCCCACCTCGCCGGCCTCGGTGCCCACCCAGCGCAGGTCGCCGCGGTCGCTGCCGTCGTTCCATATCAGGCAGCCGGGCTGCAGCTCGCGTATCATGGCGTAGGTCTCCGGCCACTCGTAGTAGGTGGTGCGGTCGATGTTGCGTGTTTCGCGCGCGCCGCCATACCAGCCGTCGCCGCCGTTGGCGCCGTCAAACCACACCTCGAATACGTCGCCATAGCCCGTGAGCAGCTCCCGCAGCTGGTTGCGGAAATAGCTCACGTACTCGGGCCGGCCGTAGTCCGGGTGGTTGCGGTCCCAGGGCGAGAGATACACGGCGAAGCGCAGGCCCGCGCGGCGGCAGGCCTCCGCGAGCTCCTTCACCACGTCGCCCTCGCCGTCTTTCCACGGCGAGTTCTTCACGGAGTATTCCGTGTAGGCCGAGGGCCACATGCAGAAACCGCAGTGGTGCTTGGCCGTGAAGATTATGCCCTTCATGCCGCTGTTCTTGCACACCTCCACCCACTGCTCCACATCGAGCTGCGAGGGATTGAACAGCTGCGGACTCTCGTCGCCGTAGCCCCATTCCTGGTCGGTATAGGTATTGAGGGAATAGTGGATGAAGGCATACATGTCCATGTCTTGCCACTCGATTTGCTTCGCCGAGGGCGTGGGTCCGCAGGGCTGCGGAGGCTCGGCGGCGAAGGCAGCGGTCGAAAGTGCCATTGCAGCCACTAAAACTGGTATTTTCATGGTATTAATATATTAATGTGCAAAAATAGCAAAAAATCTCCGTCCGTGCCAGCCACGCAGGTCGCAAAACACCCATGTATCAATTTTGTAACATAAAATAGCAGTGCTCTCTGCGCTGCTATTTTATTGCTTTATAGGTGTTTATAAGTCTTATAAGATTTATAAGTCTTATAAAATGAAAATTTTTGAGAAATTTATGCAACTATTCTGTAACGGGTTTGTTAAATTTGCAAAGTCAAAACGAAACAACAACTCACAATTCTCAAATAACTCTCAAAATTCTCACACTATGAAAAAGTTCATCGTTCTCATCGCAGCTATCACCGCAGTTATCACCGCAGGCGCACGCAACTCCTATATTTTCCTGGCTCCCGGTTTTGAAGAAATTGAAGCCCTTACGACGGTCGACGTTCTGCGCCGCGCAAATATGGATGTTGTCACCGTAGCCGTGGGCGATAGCAAGAGCGTGGCCGGGTCCACCGGTATCACCATTATGGCCGATTCGCTGATTTCCGAAATCAACCCCGAGTGCGCCGAGTGGCTCATCCTCCCCGGCGGCGAAGAAGGCGTCAAGAATCTGCACGAGAACGCTCTCGTAAACAAGATGCTCCTGAAGCAGGCCAAGCACAAAGGCGGTATCGCCGCCATCTGCGCCGCTCCTGCCCGCGTGCTGGCTCCCCTGAAGATACTCGAAGGCCGCAGCTGCACCTGCTACCCCGGCATGAGCAAGGAAATCTACAAGTATGGCGGCGACTACACTGCCGGATCCGTAGTCGTTGACGGCGAGATCGTCACCAGCGAAGGCCCCGCCACCACGCTGCCCTTCGCATGCGAGATCATCCGCCTGTCGCGCGGCGAAAAGACCGCCAACCTCGTGGCCCAGGCAATGCTTTCCAGATACTAAGAAATCTATCCTTAATCCTATAAACAACACACACAGCCCCAGCGCAGGCCCCACACCCGGGCCTGCGTTGCTGTATATTACAACCGCCTGACCCGGATTGGGGGATAGCCTCGTGCAGAGCCGCAGAGGAATATATAAGGCGCTTGGAGGGACGCTTTTCAAGCGTCCACCCCAGCATGGCCCTCTAAAATAGCTATAATAGCTACTTTAGCTAAAATAGCTACTATAGCTACGCCGCCCCTCACGCCCGGGTTCCTTGCGGCTACGGGGCCGGGGTGGCTTTTTCGATGACGTAGCCGTTGATGGCGGGGGCGAGACGCATGATCAGGGCGCGGCGCGGGTGGGCGCGGGTGTCAGTGAGGTCGCTGCCGGGGACGAGCGCGGCCCACACGTTGAGGAGCACGCTCAGGATGAGGAGCCACACGCAGGCCTTGAACACGGCGCCGGCGAGGCGGTCGAGCACGCCCAGATGCACGGCGCCGGCAAGCCCGCGAATCAGCCGCGCCACTATCAGTATCAGGAAATAGGCGGCGATGAACAGCAGGGCGTAGGCTATGGCGGTGTCGGCCACGGGCGTGGGTATCTCGCCGG
This sequence comes from uncultured Bacteroides sp., assembly GCA_964447895.1. Lineage (GTDB taxonomy): Bacteria > Bacteroidota > Bacteroidia > Bacteroidales > Muribaculaceae > CAG-873. The sequence continues at coordinate 13,536 of CAYUUN010000035.1, forward strand.
AGAGCAGCGCCACAGCCTCGGGGCCGAAGAGACGGCAGGCCATGATGCCGCCCACGAGGGCTATGATCTGGCCTGCCTGGGCTATGAGGCCGCGCCGGAAACCCAGCACGGCGCCCACGGCGGCCACCGCGACAACGAAGATGTCGAAAGCGCTCATCAGCTCTCGAGGTAGTAGGTGATGTAGGTGACGATGCGCACGGTCTTGATATAGGGCGTGTACTGGTCGCGGTTTTCGATGGAGAACTGTCCCTGCGATGCGTCTTTTATCTTGCCTAACTTGCTGTCGCTGTCGGCGGCGAATTTATCGGCGGCGGCGCGGGCGTTGCGAGTGGCCTCGGCTATCATTTCGGGCTTGATGGTGTTGAGCTCGGTGTAGTCGTAGGTGATGGGATAGCTGTAGTCGCCGGCCACGATGGCGATGCCGTCTTTGAGCAGCTCCGTCTGCTTGCGAATGAGGGTGTTGACCTGCTGCACCTTGTCGCTCTTGACCACGATCACGTTGGTGACCACGTAGCGGTAGAGCTGCTCGCGCTGGTTGTAGGCGTTGGCCTGGGTGTCGTTCACGTCGGGGGCGTTCACGCTGATTTCGGCGTCGGTGATGCCGTTGGCGTGCAGGAAGGCCATGATGGTGGCGTTGGTGCTCTGGATTTTGTTGTAGATAGTGGTGAGGTCGTTGCCCATTTCCTTGGTCACGATGGGCCAGGTCACCACGTTGGCCTGTACTTCTTTCTCACAGAGGCCGCGCACCGACACCACGCGGTTGCGCGCGCCGTAGTTGTCGATTCCGGCCTTGATGCTCAGGCCCAGGGCCAGCAGTCCCAGCGCCAGGATGATAGCGGAGATGTAGGATTTCATAGCGAGTTGTAAATATCGAGATATTGGTTAAACATCTTGTTTTGGTCGAAGAGGCGGCAGGCGGCGTCGCGGCAGGCGGCAGGGTCGAAGGCTCCGGGCGAGGCCTCGATGGCACGCGCCATGGCCCGGACATCGCCGGGCGCCACGGTCGCACCGATGGCCGGCGACAGGCCCTCGGCAGCGCCGCCGGAGCGGAAAGTCACCACCGGGGTGCCGCAGGCCAGGGCTTCCATCTTGGTGATGTTATTGCCCTCGGCCACCGACGGATTGGCAAACACGGTGGCCTCGGCATAGTGGTGGCGCAGTTCCTGCGCGGAGGCTATGCGCGGCAGGCCTTCGATGCCCGCAGGCAGGGCGCGCAGCCGGCCGGCGTCGAGGCCTATCAGGCGGATGCGCCACTGCTGCGGCAGCAGCTGCCTGAGCTGCAGGAAATGGTCGAATCCCTTGCGGCTGTCCCATCGCGAGGCCACGCCCAAGAGCAGCGGGCCGGCAGCGGGAGCGCGCAGGGCAGGCTCGGGGCGGAATGTGTCGAGGTCGATGCCGTTGCCCACCACCGTGCGGGGCAGCGGGGCGAGAAAACTCCGCTCCACCACGCCGTCGAGCCAGCTGCTCACGGGGGCAAGCACCAGGCGCGGCAGCGAGGTGAACAGCCGCTGCTTCAGGCGGTAGTTGGCCGCCGAGCGGCTTATGCCCAGGCAGGCCGGATAGCTGCCGGGGGCAGGGCAGGCGTGGCAGCCGCCGACCCAGGCATTGCAGCCCTGCGGCGGGAAAAACGCGCAGTGGCCGGTCATGGCCCAGCAGTCGTGGAGCGTCCACACCACGGGCACGCCCGTGGCGCACAGCCAGTCGAAAAGAGTGGGCAAGTGGAGATAATAGCCGTGGATGTTGTGCAGGTGCACCACATCGGGCGCGAACGCTTCGGCGCGGCGCAGGAAGCTGCGGGTGGCGGGGCGCGAGTGCAGCCCGTGGCGGTCGGCCAAGCGCGTGGCGGCCAGGTGCAGGGCCATGCCTGCGCGGCTGCCCACCTGCATCCACCGTGCCTGCGAACCGTTGCGGCGGCCTCCCGCCAGACGCGCCTCAAGCCCCCTGGCGGCGGCCATCGTGCTGAGAGCCTCCGGAATACTGCCGGCCGGGCCGCGTCCTCCGGCGGTGTTTATGTGCAGGATTCGCAGCATGGTTTGCAAAGGTAGTGAATTTTCTTTAAATTTGCGGCCGAAAAACATTCACGTATGCGAATAGACATTATTACCGTATTGCCCGAAATGCTGCAGGGCCCGCTCGACTGCTCGATACTGAAGCGCGCGCAGGACCGCGGCCTGGCCGAGATAGTGGTGCACAACCTGCGCGACTACAGCACCAACAAGCACCGCAAGGTCGACGACTACCCCTTCGGCGGCGAGGCCGGCATGGTGATGCAGATAGAGCCCGTGGACCGCTGCATCAGCGCCCTGAAGGCCGAGCGCCACTACGACGAGGTGATATTCACCGCGCCCGACGGCGAGGTGCTCACCCAGCCCATGGCCAACGCCCTGTCGCTGCTCGACAACATGATAATACTGTGCGGCCACTACAAGGGCATCGACTACCGCATACGCGAGCACCTGATCACGCGCGAGATAAGCGTGGGCGACTACGTGCTCACGGGCGGAGAGCTGCCCGCTGCCATCATCGCCGACGCCGTGGTGCGCCTGCTGCCCGGCGTGCTGGGCGACGAGCAGAGCGCCCTGAAGGATTCATTCCAGGACGGCATGCTCGAGCCGCCCATCTACACCCGCCCGGCCGACTACAACGGCTGGCGCGTGCCCGACGTGCTGCTGAGCGGCCACGAAGCCCGCATAGCCCAGTGGCGCCACGAGCAAGCCCTGGAGCGCACCCGCCGCCTCCGCCCCGCCCTCCTCGACGACAACTGAGCCCGCAGGGAGTCCACACCAAGCGACGCGCCGGGGGCGCGTCTCGAGACATAGCCGTGGGGTAAGCGAAGCGCACCCCGCGGTCAGAATAACCTCCTTCGTTTTTTATCCGGCGAGCGCCCCCCGAGGGCATAGCCCGAGCGGGGGCATGCGAGCCTGATTCCCCCTTTTGCGCGCGGCTGGTCGCCGCGCGCAAAAGGGGGTGGAGAGGGGGCGGCCGGAACCTATGGCTGCGCACCGCTAAACGCGGCACTTGCCATAGGCTAACACCGGCGCGCCGCTAAACGCGGCGCCAACGCAGCTAACGCAGCTGGCCATCCGGGGCCGGCCTGGCGGCGCGTTTTTTTTGGGGGGGGGCGGTTACTCCTCGGCGGGGGTGTCGTCGGTGTCGTATTTCTGGTAGAGGAAGTCGTTGTAGGGGAAGCGCGAGAGGTGCACCTCGCGGGCGCGGTCGTAGACCTTGGCCTTGAGCTCGTCGATGTTCAGGCCTTCCTTGGCGGAGATGAACACGCAGTCGTCGGCGCCCGTGCGGGCCATCCAGGTGGCTTTGAGCTCGTCCAGGGGGATGTTCTCGCGGGTGCGGGGCGTGAGGTCGTCTTCGTCCTTGGGGGTGTGGGTGTAGGCGTCGATTTTGTTGAACACCATGATCATGGGCTTGTCGGCGCCGTCGCACAGCTCGCGCAGGGTCTTGTTCACCACTTCTATCTGCTCCTCGAAGTTGGGATGGGAGATGTCGACCACATGGACGAGCACGTCGGCGTCGCGCACCTCGTCGAGGGTGCTCTTGAACGACTCCACCAGGTGGGTGGGCAGCTTGCGGATGAATCCCACGGTGTCGGTGAGCAGGAAGGGGAGGTTTTCGATTGTGACCTTGCGCACGGTGGTGTCGAGGGTGGCGAAAAGCTTGTTTTCGGCAAATACGTCGCTCTTGCTCAGCACGTTCATGAGCGTGCTCTTGCCCACGTTGGTGTAGCCCACGAGGGCCACGCGGGTGAGCTTGCCGCGGTTTTTGCGCTGGATGCTTTTCTGCTTGTCTATGTCCTTGAGCTCGTCTTTGAGGCGGCTGATTTTGTCGAGGATGATGCGGCGGTCCGTCTCTATCTGAGTTTCGCCCGGGCCGCGCATGCCTATACCGCCGCGCTGGCGCTCGAGGTGGGTCCACAGGCGGGTGAGCCGCGGCAGCAGATACTGATACTGGGCCAGCTCCACCTGTGTCTTGGCTATGGCCGTCTGGGCGCGCTTGGCGAAAATGTCGAGGATGAGGCTGGAGCGGTCGAGGATTTTCACCTGCAGCTCGCGCTCGATGTTGCTCACCTGCTTGGTGGAGAGGTCGTCGTCGAAAATCACCATGCCCACGTCGTTGGCCTCCACGAAGGCCTTGATTTCGTCGAGCTTGCCCTTGCCCACGAAGGTGCGGGGGTTGGGATAGTCGAGTTTCTGCGTGAAGCGGGCCACGGTGGTGGCGCCGGCCGTGTCGGCCAGAAAGGCCAGTTCGTCGAGGTATTCCTGCACGCGGGTTTCGCCCTGCTGGGGCGTGATCAGACCCACGAGCACAGCCCGCTCGGTGGTCTCCTTGCTTATGACAAATTCTTTCATACTACAAAAGTAACACTTTTGCTGCGAAATTGTGCGCCCGGGCCATAAACATTTTGCGGGCGCGGGAGGTTTTTATATTAAATCAACTTTTTTATTTATGACAGCTTTAAATCTCATTCCCTCGCACCAAGTGGCCCTGTGGCTGGTGCGACACATCGACAATATACTCGACAAGCTGGGACTCACGCGCTACCCGGCCGTGGAGCAGATAATCTATCTCATCGTGATGGTGGTGCTGGCCCTGGTCGTGGGCCTGGTGGTGCGCTCGGTCGTGGGCTGGATCGTGCGCAAGATCGTGCGCATGCGCAACGGCGAGCTGGGCCGGCAGCTGCTGCAGGACAAAATCGTGGACAAGTGCACCCACTTCATCCCGCCGCTGGTGCTGATGGGCCTGGTGCCCTTCGCCTTCGACGCCGAGAGCAGCCTGCTGCACATCATCGACAAGGTGGTGCTCATCTACGCCATCATAGCCCTGGCCTACGGCCTGGCGGCGGTGCTCCGCTTCGTGTTCGTGCAGGTGAACGAGCGCCGCAACAAGCGCAACCTGCCCGTGCAGGGCATCCTCAACGTGGCCCTGGGCATCCTGTGGATAGTGGTGGCCATCGTGGTGGTGTCCGTGATCGTGGATAAGTCGCCCGGCGCCCTGCTGGCAGGCCTCACAGCCTTTGCCGCCGCCCTGATGCTGATTTTCAAGGACAGCATCCTGGGCTTCGTGGCCGGCATCCAGATGAGCGAAAACGACATGCTGCACGTGGGCGATTGGATATGCGTGCCGGGCACGCAGGCCGACGGCAACGTGGAAGACGTGTCGCTCTCCACCGTAAAGATCCGCAACTTCGACAACACGCTGGTGATGGTGCCCCCCTACGAGCTCGTGAGCAAGGGATTCCAGAACTACCGCGCCATGCAGGACACCGGCGCCCGCCGCATCATGTTCAACATCATCATCAACACCGACTCCGTGGCCCGCGCCACCGGCGACATGGCCAACTCCCTGGCCGCCAAATATCCCGAGATGAAGACCTTCCTGGACCGCGCCGCCAAGACGCAGGACGGCTGGATATGCGACAACGGCAACTACGTGGTGAACGGCACCACGGAGACCAACATGGGCCTGTTCCGCGCCTACGCCACGTCGTATCTAAAGAGCAATCCCCACATGAGCCAGGACCAGATGATAATGGTGAACCAGAAACCGCCCGTGGCCGACGGCTACGTGCTCCAGATCTACTGCTTCGCCAACACCTCGCAGTGGGTGGCCTTCGAGGGCATCTACAGCGGCGTGCTCGAGCACCTCACCACCGCCCTGCCGGACTTCGGCCTCACCATGCACTCCAGCACCAGCCTGGAAGTGGCCTCCCTCCCCGCCAAGTGATAACTGCTACCGACCGAGGGCAAGGAAGTTGTACTTTGCCTGTGCTTGCTCCGGCCAGCAAACTTTCACGGCGTCGGGCGATATGTTCCACACTGAAAAGAACGGACGCATCTCGTTTGTCAAAGCATCTCTCAGATTGCTCAAGGATTCACGCTTGACATTGCCTGCATCGGACGCGAGATTAAGAATCAGAACAAATTCAATTTTGTCTTTTTCCACTCTTGTGGATGGAAGAGGGAGGTTCTTTAGTTCCTCGATGCCGTGGCTGCCTTCGGAGATAGCCCTGAGGATGCTGTATGAGTCTACAAACTTTTTTGTGATGTCGCGAAGAAAGGTGGTGTAATTATCGTAGGCAGTCCAGTTGTCGGGCATTTTCGCGCCGTTGAGCATCAAGTCTTCTACTTTTCCGGTGGTGTTGACCGGCGCGGATGATTTGGCCTCGACAAAAACCATTCGGCCATTGATGAAAGATATAAACTCGCAAGACTTGATATTCTGCGAGGAATGCCGGTGATGTTTCCGGGCGATGCGATGCTTTTCTATACGGAAGCAGTTGCTCTCGGGAAGGCTGAACTGCAGGCCGGATTCTTCAAACTCCATCATAGCATGATTTCTTGCTCGTAGAGTTTTACGGATTCATCAATGATAGGGTTTTCGGGCATACTCTCCTGAAGGTCGCTAATGGTGACGGCCTCTCCTTCTTCGTTGTCATTTTTGAATGAAATCACGGGTATGTGCATGTGTTCCTGCTTCGCCACGACATGGAGCTTCTTTATGATAAAGTAGGAATGGCTGGCAATGAAGAATTGCATTCCGTACTTGGCAAGAGCTACGATGATGTCGACGAGCTCCATGAGCAGGCCGGGATGCAGGCCCGATTCCGGCTCGTCGATAAAGACGACAGATTCGCGGGTCAAATAGTGATTGGCTATGAGCGTGTCAAAAATGGCGATTTTTTTTGTACCCTCCGACGTTACGTTGATGTCGAACGAGAGTTTGCCCTGATAGTAAACCCACGACTTTTTCTCCTTGGAGTATTCGATTTTTCCACCAATGGCTTTCAGCAGATTCTCGCGGGCCTCGGCACACGCACCGGCTATCTTGCCCTTTGTAGGAGGGGTGAGAGCTTTTGCCAGATCATAGTATGTCTCGTCGAAGCCGAATTCATATAATTCTTCGCGGTTGTACTTGATTACATTGAGCAGCGACAACACTTCCTTTGCGGGGATAAAGACGGAATTCGAGCGCCTTGCGACACAGGTGTTTGTGATATTGCTGATTTTCTTCTCGGTATCGGCTCCGAAGGAGAATGAAAATGTCTTTCCCTTGCGCTCCGTCATTGAGAATACCAGCGGCCCGGTGTAAGGACGTCGCACTATCTGACCTATCTTGGGGACCTGGAAAGTCCAATACAACTTATCGGTAAGTATCTCCGCCGCAGTGTTTTTGTTTTTTCCGCGGTCGGTCAGTTCTACAGTTCTTTGAGCGCAATACAATGCTTTGAGCACTACCGTTTTGCCGGAGCGATTAGGCCCGATAAGCAGATTTATCGGCCCGAGATTATTTACCGACAGATTGTCGATGGGCCCGAAATTCTTCAATTCAAAACATTGTATCATAATGCAAAATCAACATGTAATCACTGCAAAGGTAACCAAAAAAATCGTAACTATCCAGCTTATTGGTCGTTAAATAGTGCTGAAAAAACGTGTAGAGGTGCATGTGATTGCCTAATCAATTGTAAAACAGGCAGTAGCGATGTATTCACGTCGCCACCAAGTGAGGCACATCCGTGTTGTCGGTCTTAGATTTATAAGAATTATAATATATATGTGAGAAAGATTGAGTAATTTCGCGGTGCGGAACGCTCGCAGCCCCCGTCGGGGCCGTGAACTTCCGCACCGCAAACAGCATTATATCCCTGTATGGATAAAGCAACAGAATCCCAACAGCAGTGTGTGCTGCGCGATGCCACACGCGGCGAATATAAATACGGCTTCGAAAGCGACATCGACACGCACCGCATAGACCGCGGCCTCAGCGAAGAGGTGGTGCGCACCATCTCGCGGCTCAAGGAAGAGCCGGAGTGGCTGCTCGACTTCCGCCTCAAGGCCTATCGCTACTGGCTCACCCTGGAGATGCCCCGGTGGGCCCACCTCGACATTCCCCCCATCGACTATCAGGCCATCAGCTACTACGCCGCTCCGCGCGCGGCCAAGCGCCCGGAGAGCCTCGACGAGGTGGACCCGCAGATTCTCGACACCTTCAACCGCCTGGGCATACCCCTGGAGGAGCAGAAGGCGCTGAGCGGCATGGCCGTGGATGCCGTGATGGACTCCGTGAGCGTCAAGACCACCCACCGCGAGGTGCTGGCCGAGAAGGGCATAATCTTCTGCTCGTTCAGCGAGGCCGTGAAGGACTACCCCGACCTAGTGCGCCGCTATCTGGGCAGCGTGGTGAACTACCGCGACAATTTCTTCGCGGCGCTGAACTCGGCGGTGTTCTCCGACGGCTCCTTCGTCTACATCCCCAAGGGCGTGCGCTGCCCCATGGAGCTGAGCACCTATTTCCGCATCAACGCCGCCGGCACGGGCCAGTTTGAGCGCACCCTCATCGTGGCCGACGACGACAGCTACGTGAGCTATCTCGAGGGCTGCACCGCCCCCATGCGCGACGAAAACCAGCTGCACGCCGCCATCGTGGAGATTGTGGTGGAAGACCGCGCCGAGGTGAAATACAGCACGGTGCAGAACTGGTATGCCGGCGACGCCGAGGGGCGCGGAGGCGTATACAACTTCGTGACCAAGCGCGGCCTGTGCCGCGGCGACAGCTCGAAGCTGTCGTGGACACAGGTCGAGACCGGCTCGGCCATCACCTGGAAATATCCCGGCTGCATCCTCAAGGGCGACAACTCCGTGGGCGAGTTCTACTCCGTGGCCGTGACCAACAACCGCCAGCAGGCCGACACGGGCACGAAGATGATACACGTGGGCCGCAACACCCGCTCCACCATCGTGAGCAAGGGCATAAGCGCCGGCCACAGCCAGAACAGCTACCGCGGCCTGGTGAAGGTGGCCCCGGGAGCCGAGGGCGCGCGCAACTACACGCAGTGCGACTCGCTGCTGCTGGGCAGCGACTGCGGCGCCCACACCTTCCCCTATGTCGACGTGCTCAACCCCTCGGCCATAGTGGAACACGAAGCCACCACCAGCAAAATCTCGGAGCAGCAGCTCTTCTACTGCAACCAGCGCGGCATCCCCACGGAGGAGGCCGTGGGGCTCATCGTCAACGGCTATGCCAAGGAGGTGATGAACAAGCTGCCCATGGAATTTGCCGTGGAGGCGCAGAAGCTACTCTCCATAACTCTCGAAGGTTCAATAGGATAAGCACGCAATATGCAAGACGAATTACTACTGAAAGTCAAAGACCTCCGCGCCGGAATCGACGGCAAGGAGATACTCAAGGGCATCAACCTGGAAATACGCCCCGGCGAGGTTCACGCCATCATGGGGCCGAACGGCTCGGGCAAGAGCACCCTCAGCGGCGTGCTGGCCGGCGACCCGCGATTCACCGTCACGGGCGGCTCGGCCACCTTCCACGGCGTGGACCTGCTGGCCCTGGCGCCCGAAAACCGCTCGCACGAGGGCCTGTTCCTGTCGTTTCAGTATCCGGTGGAGATTCCGGGCGTGTCGATGGTGAACTTCATGCGCGCCGCCGTCAACGCCAAGCGTGCCTATCTGCACCAGGAACCCCTCTCGGCCAGCGAGTTTCTGAAACTCATGCGCCAGAAGCGCGCCATCGTGGAACTCGACAACAAGCTGGCGTCGCGCTCGGTGAACGAAGGCTTCAGCGGCGGCGAGAAGAAGCGTAACGAGATATTCCAGATGGCCGTGCTGGAGCCGCGCCTGAGCATCCTGGACGAGACCGACTCCGGCCTCGACATCGACGCCCTGCGCATCGTGGCCGGCGGCGTCAACAAGCTCAAGACCGAGCAAAACGCCACCATCGTGATCACCCACTACCAGAGACTTCTCGACTACATACGCCCCGACTTCGTGCACATCCTCTACAAGGGCCGCATCGTCTACAGCGGCGGCCCGGAGCTGGCCCTGGAGCTGGAGGAAAAGGGATATGACTGGATTAAACAACAGGTGGACAATGAGCAGCAATAACGCACTCGACCAGTATCTCGAGCTCTACCGCGAGCACCGCGAGGCCATCGACGCCCGCGCCCCGGAGGCGCTCAACCGCCTGCGCCCGGCTGCCTTCGAGGCCCTGAGCGCCATGGGGCGGCTGCCGCGCAAGGGCGACGAGGGCTATGCCCGCACGGATGTCGGCGCCATGTTTGCGCCTGACTATGGCGTCAACGTCATGCGCGTGCCCTCGCCCGTCGACGTAGCCGCCTCGCTGCGCTGCGACGTGCCCAATATCAGCACCCTCATGGGCGTGGTGGCCGGCGACGAGTTCCGCCCCACGGCCTCGCTGGTGCGCAACCTGCCGGCGGGCGTGACGCTGTGCTCGCTCTCCGCGGCCGCCCGCGAGATGCCCGGGGTGCTCGACAGCTTCCTGGGGCGCCTCTCGGCCTCAGCCACGGCCGACGCCGCCGCCCAGCTCAACACGCTGCTGGCCCAGGACGGCGTGCTGCTGCACGTGGCCGCCGGCGTGGAGTGCGAAAAGCCCCTGCAGCTGGTGAACATCTTCAACGCCGGCGTGCCCTCGATGGCGCCGCGCCGCGTGCTGGTGGTGCTCGAGAAGGGAGCCTCGGCGCGCCTGCTCGTGTGCGACCACTCGCAGCGCCCGGATGTTGACTATCTCTCGGACGCCGTCACGGAAATCTTCCTGGCCGAGGGCGCCCGCCTCGACTACTACAATCTGGAGGAAAGCACGCCGCGCACGCGCCGTGCCGCCGCCCTCTTCGCCTCGCTCGAGGCCGACGCGCGCATCGCCATCAACGCCACCACCCTGCGCGGCGGCGCCACGCGCAACAACTGCACCATCGACCTCAACGCTCCCGGCGCCGAGGCCACCGTGGCCGGAATGGTCACGGGCAGCGACTCGCAGCACACCGACAACTACACGCTCGTGCGCCACCACGCGCCCCGCTGCTCCAGTCGGCAGCTCTTCAAATACATCCTCGACGACGACGCTTCCGGCGCCTTCGAGGGCCTGATACAGGTCGACCACGGCGCCGCCTTCACCGAGGCATTCCAGACCAACCGCAACCTCCTGGCCAGCGACCGCGCCACCATGCACACCCAGCCGCAGCTCGAAATCTACTGCGACGAGGTGAAGTGCGGCCACGGCGCCACCACCGGCCAGCTCGACGCCCGCGCGCTCTTCTACATGCGCTCGCGCGGCATCCCGGAGGCCGAGGCCCGCAAGATGCTCATGGAGGCCTTCATGGCCGATGTGATCGACACCATCACCCTTCCCTCACTGCACGAACGCCTGCGCATGCTCGTGGAGCGGCGCCTCAGCGGCGACCGCCGCGGCTGCGGCGATTGCTCGGCTTCGTGCCCGTCCCCCGCTGTGGTGCAATGAGCGCGCAGGTCTACGACACGGAGGCCCTGCGCCGCGAGTTTCCCATCCTGCAGCGCACGGTGGGCGAGGCCGGCGCCCCGCTGGTCTATCTCGACAATACAGCCACATCGCAAACGCCCCGCTGCGTGGTGAACGCCATTGTCGACGGCTACACCCGCACGAAGGCCAACGTGCACCGCGGCGTCCACACCCTCTCGCAGGAGGCCACCGACGCCATGGAGGCCACGCGCCGCCGCGTGCAGCGCTTCATAGGCGCCGCCAGCCACGAGGAAATCATCTTCACGCGCGGCACCACCGAGGCCATCAACCTCGTGGCAGCATCGTATTGCAGCCTGCTCAGCCCCGGCGACGAAATCGTCGTGACGGTGATGGAGCACCACTCCAACATCGTACCGTGGCAGCTCGCCGCCGAGCGCTACGGCCTCAGCATCAAGGCCGTGCCGCTGAGCGCCGACCTCTCCACGCTCGACCTCGACGCCTACGCTGCCCTGCTGGGCCCGCGCACGCGCGTGGTGGCCTTCACGGCCGTGAGCAACGTGCTGGGCACCGTCAACCCCGTGCGCCGCATGGTCGACATGGCCCACGCCGCCGGCGCCGTGGTGCTCGTCGACGCCGCCCAGGCCGTGGCCCACGAGCGCGTGGACGTGGGCGCCTGGGATGCCGATTTCATAGCCTTTTCGTCGCACAAGATGTACGGCCCCACGGGCGTGGGCGTGCTCTACGGGCGCCGCGAACTGCTCGAGCGCATGCCGCCCTATCAGGGTGGCGGCGAGATGATTGCCCACGTGGACATCGAGCGCTCCACCTGGGCCGCGCTGCCCTTCAAGTTCGAGGCCGGCACGCCCGACTTCGTGGGCATCGCCGCCTTCCACAGCGCCATCGACTGGATGGAGGCCACCGGCATCGAGGCAATCGCGGCCCACGAGCAGATGCTGCTGGAGCGTGCCGAGAAAGAGCTGGACGCCATGCCCGGCGTGCGCATCTTCGGCCGCGCGCCCGGCAAGTGCGCCATCATCAGTTTCCTGATGGGCACCGAGGCCTCGGCCTACGACATCGGTATGCTGCTCGACCAGATGGGCATAGCCGTGCGCACCGGCCACCACTGCGCGCAGCCCCTGATGCACGCCCTGGGCGTGCAGGGCGTGGCCCGCGCCTCCTTCGCGGCCTACAACACCCCCGCCGAGGTCGACGCCTTCATCGCCGCGCTGCGCCGCATCCACAAAATCTTCCGCCTCGGCTGATAGCCTCGCGCGAGATACAAAAGGACAAAAAAGCCAAAAGAAACAAAAAGTATTTTTTTTTGAGGGGATGGCCTC
>CAYUUN010000036.1:0-25621 GCA_964447895.1 uncultured Bacteroides sp.
GGGCCTCCGGCCCTGCCATCAGACGGGCGGCTCGTTCTCTTTTCTTTATGATTTAAGGCAACGCCCTATCGGGGTACTCTGCGCGAGATTTTCCGCACTGGTAAGCCAATACGCGGAATGGGGCGGGGTCAGCGGGTTTGGGCGACGGGGAGGAGGAGGCCGTCGGGGGTGTAGGCGAGGGTGTCGACGCACACGGAGCGGCGGCCGATGGCACCGGGGTGGCCGTCGATTTCAAGCACGGCGTTGTGGTAGAAGAGATACCAGTGGCCGTCGAATTCGATGATTCCTGGGTGGATGGTGAAGCTGTTTTCGGCTTCGCCGGTGAGCTCGCCGCGGGGTGTCCAGGGGCCGTCCATGGAGGGGGCGGTGGCATAGGAGATGGCCTCGCGGCCGCGGCCCATGGAGGCGTAGGTGAGGTAGTAGGTGCCGTCGTGCTTGTGCAGCCAGGGGCCTTCGATGTAGCGGGGCATGTCGAGCACGCGTATATCGCCGTCGATGGCGGTGAGGTCGGGGGTGAGGCGCGCCAGGAAGCAGGTGCCGTTGCCCCAGCACAGCCATGCGTCGTCGCCGTCGATGAGCACGGTGGGGTCGATGTCGTTCCACCATCCGCGGGTGCCGTTGTCGGTCATGTCGTCGGTCACGAGCGGGCGGCCTATGGCGTCCTTGAAGGGGCCGGTGGGAGAGTCGGCCACGGCCACACCCACGGCGTAGCCGGAGTAGGGCTCATCGGCAATCACGGTGGTGAAGTAGTAGAACTTGCCGTTCTTTTCCACCACCTGCGACGCCCATGCCGAGCCGCTCTTGGCCCAGGCGAAATCCTCCGGGGCGAGCACGGCGCCGTGGTCGGTCCAGGTCTTCATGTCCGGGGTGGAGTAGCACAGCCACTCCGTGATGTTGAACTCCTTGCCGCCGGAGGCGCTGTCCTGGCCCTCGTAGTATTCGTCGTGGCCCACGTAGAGATAGAGGCGGCCGTCGTGCACCATGGGTGCGGGGTCGGCGGTGAATTTGTCGCGCACGATGGGGTTGCCCTCGAAGGTGAATGTCTTGAGGGTGTCGGTGGCGCCGGTCTCGGCCGCAGGGGCTTTTCCGGAGCCGCCGCAGGCGCTCAGCAGGGCCAGGGCGCCCAGCGCGATAGAGATGGTCTTTTTCATGGTTTATTGGGGGTTAACGGGTTCGATAATGCGGTATTTTCCACTCAGGTGCATGAAGGCGAAGAGGCGCAGCAGGCCGTCGTAGTAGGGGTCGAAATAGCCGTCGGTGTCGGGCTCGTGGCGCAGGTCCCAGAGGCGCTCGGCAAACTCGCGGCTGCGGCTGTGGGTGGCCGCGAGCGAGGCTGCGGCGAGCGTCGACACCAGGCCGGGTGAGTGGCGCAGGGCGGTGTAGCCGCCGGCTTCGAGCACCTGTTCCACGGGCGTGCCGTCCACGTTGTACTGGTCCACGTAGCTGTCGATGCCCTGCTCGTGGAAGAAGCGCTGGATGCGGTCGGCATACAGGCTCTGCCAGCGGGCGTCGGCGCCGCTCCAGCTGTAGTCGAGGGCTATGTTCATGGGCACGCGCCACGAGTCGTAGCGGAAGGCGTCACCCAGAACACCGCCGCGGCCCAGCAGCGAGCCGTCGAAGTTGCTGTAGTCGGGCGTGAGGCCTGTCTCGGGGTGCACCACGCGGTGCAGATACTCGCGCGAGGCGCGGGCGCAGTCTTTCCAGAACTCCGAGCGGCCGTCGCCGGCCCAGCGGGCCCACACCTCGTAGAAAGCAGGCACGTGGTACGACGGGTCGGTGAAGCGTCCGCCCCACGAGTCGGGCGTGAAGGTGATGAGGCGGCTGCCGGCGTCGATGAGGGGCGCCACGCGGTCCATGCCGGTTTTCTGCATGGAGCAGTCGAGGATGTTGCGCGCCTCGGCCAGATAGTCGATGCCGGTGTCGCGCCCCCAGCGGTTGGCGGCGAAAATCAGGGATGTGACGTAGTAGAGCTCGCCGTCCGATGCCGGCCCCTGGGCGTTGCGCGTGCCGTCCGGCGCGCAGCTCCAGGCCAGATAGCCGCGGCGCTCGCCGTCGTGGTGCTGCATGTACTTGCGGCTCCAGCGCCACAGGCGGTCGAAGATGTCCTTGCGGTCGAGCTGCACGGCGGCCATCATGCCGTACGACATCCCCTCGGTGCGCACGTCGCGGTTCTTCACGTCGCTGATATAGGCCGTGGAGTCGGAGTCCTCGAAATAGATGCGCCGGCTGCCGTAGAAGAGGCTGTCGACTATCTCGCCCAGGCGCGCGTCAATCTCTTCCCGGCTGTGGCCCATCTCGGCGAAGAGGTTGCGGTAGCGGCCCGTGGTGGCTGCCCCCGCTGCCAGCGGGGCGCCGTCGAAGGCAATCCAGTCGATGGCGGCATCGCTGCCGCCGGCGAGCGACACCTTGAGGTCGTGCACGCCCTGCGGGGCGTAGCGCACCGGCACACGCACCACCTGCCAGTCGCTGCCGGGCGGCACGGCGGCGCGGGCTATGCAGCTGTCTGTGCCTGCCACGGCCACCTCCACCACGCCCCCGCGGCGGCTGCGGGCGGCCACGGCCAGCTCGGCCACGGGCTCGGTACCGAAATCCACGCGGTCGTAGCGCACCCAGGCGCCGCGGCGCGTGAAATCCGTCTGCCAGCCCTCGAAGGGGTCGGCGGGGTCGATGAATGCGATGGACGCCCCGCGCGGCGCTATGTCGCTGTAGCGGTCGATGTGCAGCCGCCGGCGGGCATCGCCGGTGCCCACGCCGCGCAGCGTGGGACGCACCTTGCGGATGGTGCCGTCGGGGTTGAAGGCCAGGGTGTCGATGCGCACGCTGCGGAGCTTGTCCATGGCGGGCGAGTAGTCGTTGTGGTGGTAGAAGAGATACCAGCGGCCGTCGTAGTCGACGATGGAGTGGTGGTTGGTCCAGCAGCCCGCGGGCGACTCGTCCATGATTATGCCCTTGAACTCCCAGGGCCCCAGCGGGCTGTCGCTTATGGCATAGGCCAGCGTCTCGGTGTTTTTCCTCACCCAGGGAAAGGTGAAGTAGTACTTGCCCTCGCGCTTGAACACGAAGGGGCCCTCCTTGAAGCCCTCCGGCAGGCCCTCCATGTCGCGCCTCTCGCCGGCCAGCTGCATCATGTTAGGCGCCAGGGGCGCGCCCCACATGCCGCCGCCACACCAGTAGATGTAGCTCGTGCCGTCGTCGTCGACCAGCACGCAGGGGTCGATGCCCTTCACCCCCTCGATGGGGCGAGGCATGGGCATGAAGGGGCCGGTGGGGGAGGGGGCCACGGCCACGCCCACGGCAAAGCCGCGCTCGGCATCGCGCGGAGCGGCCGGGAAGTAGAAATAGTAGCGGCCGTCCTTGCACACGCAGTCCGGCGCCCACATGGCGTAGGAATCCGGCTTCACCCACGGCACGGCGTTCTGCGTCACGATCACGCCGTGGTCGGTCCAGTCGCAGAGGTTGTCGGAGGAAAACACATGGTAGTCGGCCATGCAGAACCACTCCTTGAGCTCGTCGACGGGGCTGTGGATGTCGTGGCTCGGATAGAGATACATCCGGCCGTTGAACACGCGGGCCGTGGGGTCGGCCGTGAACTGGTGGCCTATCACGGGATTCTGCGCCGTGGCCGTGGCGGCCGCTGCCAGGCAGCACAGTGATGCGATTGTCTTCTTCATAGCCTCAGCGCACACGGAAGTTCCACTTAGAGTTGTCGCTGTCCGGGTCGAAGCGTCCCAGCGAGGGCGTGCTGTCGGCCACCGACACCAGGGCCAGGGGCTCGTCGCAGCCTGGCACCTCGCGGGGCATGATGCGGTAGGTGCCGTCGACGAGCTGCTCTATGCGCCACAGCTGCTCGGGGGCGCCGGTGAAGTGCTCCACGGTGGTGAGCTCGCGGTCGGGCGTGGCAGCCAGGGCGCGGTCGGTGCCCTCTATCACGATGCGGTAGTAGGGCGCACCCAGGTAGCCGCCGCTGCCCTCCACGGCCTCCACGCTCCATTTCTGGTGGGGGCGGAACATGTAGTCGCCGGTGCGCACGTCGATGTTGCCCTCGGGCCAGGTGTGGGCCACGTCGGCCAGCGTCTGCGACTCCAGGGGCACAATGGGCTCCGTCACGGGCTCCCAGAAGCGGTGGCGCGGCGCGTCCATGCGCACGAAGTCGACGGCCAGCTCGAGGGCATAGCCGCGGCGTTCCGATTCAATCTCGTAGACGCCCTCGCGGAAGGGCTCGCCGGCCACGGGCCAGCCGTTGCGCCACAGCAGCGGCATCACGGCCAGCACGCTGCGGCCGCCGCGGTCGAAGTCGGCCTCGAAGTGGCACGACATCTTCTCCACGCCCGGCTCCTCGACGTAGCGGCCGAAGTGGCCCGCGCCGGTGCGCCGGTTGCCTGCCGCGGCCACCATCTTGCCGCCGCCGGCCAGCATGTCGCGGCCCACGTTGTCGAGATAGGGCCCGGCGATGTCGCGCGAGCGTCCCACCACTATATTATAGGTGGAGTTGGGGCCGTCGCAGCAGGTGCCGTGGGTGCCCAGCAGGTAGTACCAGCCGTCGCGGTAGATCAGGTCGGTGGCCTCGCAGTCGATGGCTATGTCCACGGGCTCGTTGCCGGCCACGCGGGCGCCGGTGGCGGGGTCGAGCTCCACCAGGCGGATGAATCCGAAGTAGGTGCCGTAGCACAGCCACAGCCGCCCCGTGGTGGGGTCGAGCAGCAGGCCGGGGTCGATGGCGTCGCAGTCTTCGCCGTCCTCCGACGAAGCCACCTCCACCGGCTCGGTGAAGCCGAAGAGCGGCGACTCGGGGTCGAGCGTGGGCGTCCACATCGTGAGCACGGCGCCGCGGTGGCTGCCGCCCAGGCCTCCGCCCGTGGCGCTGTAGGCCACGAGATAGCGGTCGCCTATCTTGAGCACGTCGGGCGCGGCCCCGCGGCCGGGGCGCACGGCGCCGCCGTGCCACTCGTAGCCGTCAGGCGAGATGAGGCCCCCGCCGCCTGTGCCGAAGGTGTAGTAGCGGCCGTCGCACAGGGCTATCGTGGAGGGGTCGTGGATATAGGGCTCGCCCGTCTGGGCCGAGCCCGTGGCCGGCACCGCGAGCGCCCACAGCGCCGCGGCCCGGAGTATCGAGCTGTATTTCATGGTCAAAGGATGCTTACGGAGAAATTCGTGACGGGGCGGCCTGCCGCGTCGATGAAGCGCACGCAGAAGTCGCTCATGCCCGGGCCGTTGATGATGGCGCCGCGCAGGATGTTGCGGCCCTTGTGCAGGGTGAGGCGGCGCGACACGCCGTCGTCCTGCACCATGCGGCGGTCGCCGGAGAGCAGGAGCACCTCCCGGCCGTCGAGCCACCACATCGATGCGGAGTTTGACCCGGCGGCCAGGCGCACGTCGGGGATGTCTTCATCGCAGTCGATGGCCGTGACGGCCTGGAACAGCACGCCGTAGTGGGGCTTTTCGAGGCGAGTGGCGAAGCGGAAGAGCTTCACGTTGAACAGCTTGCTGTCCAGCCCGTGCCAGGCCGGCTTTTCCTTTCCGGCCTTCACTTTGTCGCCGTCGGCCGGCCAGGCCGTGAGCTGCCCCGGGAAATGCTCGGTGTAGAATGCGTCGCGCAGATAGCTGTCGGTGAACACCGTGTTGCTGCGCACGTCTATCTCTATGGGCTCGAGCAGCAGCCAGCGGCGGATGAAGCCGGCGCTGTCCGGCGCGGCGCTATCGGTGGCGGGCACGGCGAAATAAGGCTCGAGCAGGGGCGCCGCAGCCCTCTTGCGGGCTCCGGCGGGGCCTGTAGCAGCTGCCGCGGCCAGCACGGCCACGAGCAGCAAAATATACTTACGCATGCTGCCTCTCCCTTAATTCTCGCGGAACAACATGGGCACGAACTCGCGCAGGCAGCGGCGCCACGTCAGGAACTCGTGGGCGGTGCCGGGCGATTCGTAGTACACGTTTTCGATGCCGGCGGCGCTCAGGCCTTCGCTCAGGGCACGCGTGCGCTCCGGGTGCTCCTCGGAGCCTATGCCTATGAAGAAGGTGTGCACCTTGCTGTTGAAGGCCTCCGGGTCGCTGAACACGCCGCCGTACACCTCGCCAAGCTGCGAGGGGTCGATGAAGAGCGCGCCGCTGAAGGTGCCTATGTGGGAGAACTTGTCGAGATTGGGCATGGTGGTGGCCATGGTGAGGTGGCCGCCCCACGACAGGCCGGCCATGGCGCGGTGGTCGCGGTCGTCGAGCACGCGGTAGTTGGCCTGGATGTGGGGGATGATTTCATTCACCAGGATGTCCGGGAACTGTGCTCCGAAGCGCTTGTGCACGTCGGCCATGGTCTCGCCGGGCATCATCTTGAACGACTCGATGTTGCCGTTGTCCATCACCACGATCATGGGCACGGCCTTGCCTTCGGCTATCAGGTTGTCCATGATCAGGTTCATCTTGCCCTGGCGCGACCAGCTGGTCTCGTTCTCGCCCATGCCGTGCTGCAGGTAGAGCACGGGATATTTCTTATCGGGGTTCTTGTCGTACTCGGCCGGGGTGTAGACCACACACTCGCGCCACTCGTCGCGGATGTCGGAGTGGTAGGCGCTGCGGCTCACGGCGCCGTGGGGCACGTCCTTCATGGCGTAGTAGTCGCCCTCGGGGCCCTCGGGAATCTCCACGGCGCTCACCCAGCGGCCCATGCCGAAGAAGGGCTTGCCGGCCGGGTCGGCCACTTCCACGCCGTCGATTTTCACGGTGTAGTAGTGCACGCCCACCACCTCGGGGCCTTCCGAGACGAGCGTCCACCAGCCGTCGTCGCCCTTGGTCATGGGGCCGCGGAAGCTTATCTCCACGTTCCGGGCCTCGGGGGCGTAGACGCGGAAGTGCACGCGGCGGTCGGGGCCGATGCGCGGATAGTCGGCGCCGGCGATGTTGTGTTCGTTGGGCACGGAGCCTTCGGGGAAGGGGGCGTCCTGGGCCCATGTCGTTGCGGTTGCGGCCAGGAGCATAGCGGCCAGGCCGGTCTTGATGGTGTTTTTCATGGTTGGTTATGTATAGGTTTTAGTGTTAGAAGTCGTAGTGTGCGGCGGTGGTGGCCAGGGCCTCGGCTGCCGTCATGTCGCAGCTCACGGGCACCACCGAGATATAGCCCCGGTCCAGCCAGTATTCGTCGGTGTCGGTGGCGTCGGGCTCCTCGTTGACGAAGCGTCCGGCCAGCATGTAGAAGTCGTGGCCGTGGGGGTCGGTGTAGCGCTCGTAGCCGTCGCTCCAGCGCCCGCGGCAGCCGCGGCAGGCACGCACGCCCAGCGGGGTGATGCGCGCCGGAATGTTGATGTTGAGGCACACGCCGGGCGCCGGCGGGCATGCCCGCACCCTCTTCATGAGCTCGCGCACGAAGTTCTCCGAGAGCGAGAAATCGGCGGCCATGGAGTGGTGCAGCAGCGAGAATCCCGCGGAGGGAATGCCCTCCACGGCGCCCTCGATGGCGGCGCCCATGGTACCGCTGTAGAGCACGTTGATGCCGGAGTTGGAGCCGTGGTTGATGCCGGAGAACAGGAAGTCGGGCCTGCGCGGCACCAGGCAGTACAGCGCCAGCTTCACGCAGTCGACCGGCGTGCCGTTGTCCACCGAGTAGTAGGCCACGCCGGGCACGGCCCCGGCAGGGTGCTCTTCGATCACGCGCAGGGCGTCGCTCACCGTCAGGGCCGACGACTTGCCCGACTGCGGGCGGCGCGGGGCCACGCACACCACGTCGGCCCACTCGGCAGCCAGCGCTGCGAGCACATGAAGGCCGGGGGCGGAGATACTGTCGTCGTTGGTCACGAGCACCAGGGGGCGCGATGTCGGGGTCTGTTCCATAGGGCAAAGTGGTTTTTCTGCGCGAATTTACGATTTTTTTATCAACAATCGGCCATAGTTATCTACACTTTTGCAAAATCGTGGAACATTTTTTTCGTGGAACGAAAAAAAATCACTTACTTTGCATCACGATAACATATTGTTGAATATGGGAAAAATCATAGCAATTGCCAACCAGAAAGGCGGTGTGGGCAAAACCACCACCACCATCAACCTGGCTGCCTCCCTCGCCGCCGAGGGTAAGCGCGTGCTCATAATCGATGCCGACCCCCAGGCCAACGCCACCTCGGGCTACGGCATAGACCCGCGCACCATGACATCCTCCATCTACGAGGGCATGGTCGACGACTATCCCTTGAAAAGCTCGCGCGTGGCCACCTGCATGAAGGGCCTCGACCTCATAGGCTCGCGCATAGACCTGGCGGGCGCCGAGCTCGAGCTCATCAACAAACCCGAGCGCGAGCGTGTGCTCCAGCGCCTGCTCGAGCCGCTGACCGAGGAGTACGACTACGTGCTCATCGACTGCTCGCCGTCGCTGGGCCTCATCACCGTCAACGCCCTCACGGCTGCCCACTCGGTGATAATCCCCGTGCAGGCCGAGTACTTCGCCCTCGAGGGCATCAGCAAGCTGCTCAACACCATCCGCATAATCAAGAGCCGCCTCAACCCCGACCTGGAGATAGAGGGCTTCCTGCTCACGATGTACGACGCGCGCCTGCGCCTGGCCAATCAGATCTACGACGAGCTCAAGGGCCACTTCGGCGACATGGTGTTCAACACCGTGATTCCCCGCAATATCCGCCTGAGCGAGGCGCCCAGCCACGGCCTGCCCGCCCTGCTCTACGACCCCGAGAGCCGCGGCGCCACCAGCCATGTGCTCCTGGCCCGCGAACTCATAGCTAAACACAAAAAGCAATAAACGATGTCTACACCAAAACGCAGCGCACTGGGCCGCGGCCTCGACAGCCTCATCAGCATGGACGACGTGCCCGCCAGCGGCAGCTCCGCCATCACCGAAGTGCCGCTGTCCAAGATAGAGCGCAACCCGGAACAGCCGCGCATCGACTTCGACGAAGAAGCCCTGGCCGAACTCGCCGCCAGCATCCGCGAGCTGGGCATCATCCAGCCCCTGTCGCTGCGCAAGCTCGACGGCGGCAAGTATCAGATCATCGCCGGCGAGCGCCGTTTCCGCGCGGCCGGTCTGGCAGGCCTCGAGACGGTGCCCGCCTATATCCGCACGGCCAACGACGCGGAGCTCACCGAGATGGCCCTCATCGAGAACATCCAGCGCGAAGACCTCAACGCCATCGAAATAGCCCTCACCTTCAAGAAACTCATCGAGCAGTACAACCTCACGCAGGAACGCCTGAGCGAGCGCATAGGCAAGAAACGCGCCACCGTGGCCAACTTCCTGCGCCTGCTGCGCCTGCCGGCCGAGGTGCAGCTGGGCCTGCGCGACAAGCGCGTGGACATGGGCCACGCCCGCGCCCTGCTCTCGCTCTCCGACCCCCAGCTGCAGCTGCGCCTCTACAACGAGATTCTGCGCCACGACCTGAGCGTGCGCCGCGTCGAGGAGATGGCCAAGGCCTGGGAAAACGGCGAGCTGCCCGACGGCGGCGGCGACGACCGGCAACCCGCGCGCAAGCGCACCCCCTCGGCGTCGCACGACTTCGCCGGCCTGCGCGACCAGCTCTCGGCCGCCTTCCGCACCCCCGTGCACTTCACCTGCGACAAAAACGGCAAGGGACGCATCTCCTTCCCCTTCGCCAACGACGAGGAGCTCGTGCGCCTCATCTCGCTCTTCGACTCCCTGAAGCAAAAGCTGCCTGCCGAATGAAGCTGCGCGCCATCCTCACGTTCATCGTAGCCGCTGCGGCCGCCCTGGCGGCGCGCGCCCAGGAAGCGCCTGACACGGCCGCGGCATCCGTGCCGTGGCCCGACGCTTCCTATGTGCTCGAGCTCGTGGAGGAGCAGGACACGGCCCCCGCTCGGCCCGCGCGGCCCAATCCCTACGATGTGTGGGTGGAACGCAAGGTGGAGTTCAACCCCGACCCCACGCGCGCCGTGTGGATGTCGGCCCTCTTCCCCGGCCTCGGCCAGGTCTACAACCGCCGCTACTGGAAGCTGCCCATAATCGTGGGCGGATACCTCGCGCTGGGCTATGCCACGGGCTGGAACAACTCCATGCTCGACGACTATTCCCGCGCCTACCGCGACATCACCGACAACGACCCCACCACCAAGTCGTACATGGACTTCTTTCCGCCCACCGTGTCGGAGGAGTCGCTCGACAAGACCTGGCTCACGTCGCTGCTGCAGTCGCGCAAGAATTTCTACCGCCGCAACCGCGACCTCTGCATCATCTCCATGGTGGGAGTGTATCTCCTGGCCATGGTCGACGCCTATGTGGACGCGTCGCTCAGCCACTTCGACATCTCGCCCGACCTGTCGATGGACGTGGCCCCGGCAGTGTTCCGCGAGGCCCGCGGACACCGTCCCGCTTTCGGCCTGCAATGGGCCCTTAATTTCTGACACGACATGAAAAAATCAATCCACATACTCCTTCTTGCCCTGGGCCTCGCAGCCTCGCCGGGCGCCCGCGCCGCCACGGTGCTCGATGTGCGCGAGAGCGTGCAGGACAACGCCATAGTCTATCCTGAAAGCTTCGAGACCGACGTGCAGCGCATGCAGCGCGACTGGTATCTGCGCCGCTACGCCGCCATCGACTCCGCCGCCGACCGCTCCGCCGACACCCCCGTGACCGACCAGGAAATCATCCGCCGCCTCCAGGCCATCCCCACCACCATCGAGATGCCCTACAACTCGGTGGTGCGCTCCTATATCGACATGTACACCCAGCGCCGCCGCCAGCTGGTGGAGAACATGCTGGGACTGTCGCACTACTACATGCCCATCTTCGAGGAGGCGCTCGACCGCTACGATATGCCCCTGGAGCTCAAATATCTGCCTGTGATAGAGTCGGCCCTCAACCCTGTGGCCGTGTCCCGCGCCGGCGCCACCGGCCTGTGGCAGTTCATGCTCCCCACGGCCACCGGCCAGGGCCTGGAGGTGAACACCCTCGTGGACGAGCGCCGCGACCCCTACAAGGCCACCGATGCCGCCGTGCGCTATCTCAAGCAGCTCTACAACACCTATGGCGACTGGTCGCTGGCCATCGCCGCCTACAACTGCGGCCCGGGCAACGTGAACAAGGCCCTGCGCCGCGCCGGCGGCGGCAAGAAGGATTTCTGGGCCATCTATCCCTTCCTGCCGGCCGAGACCCGCGGCTATGTGCCGGCCTTCATCGCCGCCACCTATGCCATGACCTACTACGGCCAGCACAACATCGCCCCCGCGCTGGTGCGCCGCCCCATGGTGGTCGACTCCGTGCACGTGTGCCGCAAGGTGCACTTCGAGCAGATTGCCGACGTCATGGGCATCTCGCTCGACGAGCTGCGCACGCTCAACCCCCAGTATCGCAAGGACGTGATTCCGGGCCACATCCGCCCCTACTCGCTGGTGCTCCCCTCGCTCCAGGCCTATGCCTATATAGCCAATGAAGACAGCATCATAAACCACAACGCCGAGCGCTACGCCAGCCGCGACGTGGTTGAGCCCGCCACCGGCGCCACCGTGCAGGGCAGCGACGCCTCCGGCGAATATATCGACGAGACCACCGTGAAGTACCACAAGGTGCGCAAGGGCGAGACCCTCAGCTCCATCGCGCGCCGCTATGGCGTCACCACCTCGGCGTTGCGCTCGTCCAACAACCTGGGCCGCAAGTCGGGCGTGCGCGTGGGCCAGTCGCTCAAGATTGTGACCACCACCCGCCGCTATGTGCCCAAGGCCGCGCCGGTCGACACCATGCCGCAGATAGAGCCGGCGCCCGTCGACAGTCTGCAGCTCGCGCCCATGGACGCCGCGTCGGACAGCGCCGCCGTGGCCGAGCCCGCCGCCCCCGCCACGCCGCAGGCCGGCGAAGTGGCCCGCGCCATGGCCTCGACGCCCAAGGCCCAGGCTCCCAAGCCCAAAGCCGAAAGCAAGCCGGCCAAGAGCGGCGCCTCCAAGGCCTCCGCGGCCGCCCGCAACCACACGGTGCAGAAGGGCGACAATCTCTACCGCCTCTCCAAGCAGTATGGCGTCACGGTGGCCGAAATACGCGCCGCCAACGGCATGAAGAACGACAATCTCCAGATAGGCCAGAAAATCAAGATTCCCGCCAAGGCCGCATCATCATCCAAGAGCAAAAGAAAAAAGTAAACTTATATGAGCAAAGAAAATCTTAACCCCGCCGAGGTAGACCCGGTGGAACTGCCGGAAAACGCCTTCCGCGAGCTGGCGGCCGACGAAGAATACAGGCCGCTGATGCACCCGGCGCGCGACTATGCCGAAGTCACCCCCTATTCCGTGGGCATGGGCCTGCTGCTGGCCGTGGTGTTCAGCGCCGCTGCCGCCTATCTGGGCCTCAAGGTGGGCCAGGTGTTCGAGGCCGCCATCCCCATCGCCATCATAGCCGTGGGCCTCAGCGGCGCCCTGGGCAAGAAGAACGCCCTGGGGCAGAACGTCATCATCCAGAGCATAGGCGCCTGCTCGGGCGTGATTGTGGCCGGCGCCATCTTCACGCTGCCCGCCCTCTACATCCTGCAGGCCACCTATCCTGAAATCACCGTGAGCTTCCTCGAGGTGTTCCTGAGCTCGCTGCTGGGCGGAGTGCTGGGCATCCTGTTCTTCATCCCCTTCCGCAAGTATTTCGTGAAGGACATGCACGGCAAGTATCCCTTCCCGGAGGCCACGGCCACCACGCAGGTGCTGGCCAGCGGCAACGCCACGGGCCCGAAATCGGCAGCGCAGGCCAAGCTGCTCGTGGTAGCCGCCCTCATCGGCGGTATCTACGACTACATCGTGGCCACCTTCGGCTGGTGGGCCGAGACCATCACCACCACGGCCTATTCCTGGGGCCAGACGCTGGCCGACAAGACCAAGTTCGTGCTGTCGTGCAACACCGGCGCCGCCGTGCTGGGCCTGGGCTACATCGTGGGCCTGAAATATGCCTTCGTGATCTTCGCCGGCTCGATATTCGTGTGGTGGGTGATAGTGCCGCTCTTCGGCGCCTACGCCATAGGCGGAGCCGCCATGTCGCCGGACGAGATTTTCCGCGACTACGCCCGCCTCATGGGCATAGGCGGTATAGCCATGGCCGGCATCATCGGCATCATCAAGTCGTGGGGCATCATAGCCCGCGCCGTGGGCCTGGCCTCGCGCGAGCTGCGCGGCGCAGCCACCTCCGGCGGCACCGTGCGCTGGCAGCAGGACATCTCCATGAAGCACATCGCCTATTTCATCTTCCTGGCTCTCGTGGCCGTGCTGCTCTTCTTCTGGGTGGGCGTGATCCACACCTTCTGGCAGGCCCTGGTGGCCTGGCTGGTTGTCACCGTCATCGCCTTCCTCTTCACCACCGTGGCCGCCAATGCCATCGCCATCGTGGGCTCCAACCCCGTGAGCGGCATGACGCTCATGACCCTCATCATCGCCTCCGGCATCTTCGTGGCCATAGGCCTCAACGGCACCGGCGGCATCGTGGCCGCCATGATCATCGGCGGCGTGGTGTGCACGGCGCTGTCCATGGCCGGCGGCTTCGTTACCGACCTCAAGGTGGGCTACTGGCTGGGCTCCACGCCCCGCAAGCAGGAGAGCTGGAAATTCCTGGGCACGCTCGTCTCGGCGGCCACCGTGGGCGGCGTCATCCTCATGCTCAACAGCGTCTACGGCTTCACCGGCGAAAACGGCCTGGCCGCTCCGCAGGCCAACGCCATGGCCAAGGTCATTGAGCCCATGATGATGGGCGGCTCCACCCCCTGGACCCTCTACATCGTGGGCGCCGTACTGGCCGTGATTCTCAACTGGCTGGGCGTTCCGGCCCTGGCGTTCTGCCTGGGCATGTTCCTGCCCCTGCAGCTCAACACGCCCATGCTGGTGGGCGGCCTGGTGTCGTGGGTTGTGAACCGTAGCACCAAGGACCCCGAGCTGCGTCGCGCCCGCAACGACCGCGGCACGCTCATCTCCTCCGGCATGATAGCCGGCGGCGCTCTCTTCGGCGTGTTCTCGGCCATCACCATCATGTGCGGCAAGTCGCTGCCCGAGGGCGGCCACGACTTCGTGCCCCAGGTGCTGGGCATCGTGGCCTACGCTGCCATAATCGCCTATCTCTATTTCAACTCCAAGCGCGCAAGCAAGAACTGACCCCGGTCCCCGATGCAGTCGCTGCGACGTTCCATACTGGCTATCGCCCTGCCGGCGATAGCCAGTAACATTACCACCCCCCTGCTGGGGCTGGCCGACTCGGCCATCACCGGCCACATAGGCTCCGCCGTCTATCTCGGCGCCATTGCCGTGGGAGGCACCATGTTCAACATGATCTACTGGGTGCTCAACTTCCTGCGCATGGGCAGCGGAGGCCTCACGGCCCAGGCCTACGGCCGCCGCGACATGGCCGAGGCCTCCGTGGTGCTGTGGCGCGGGCTGCTGCTGGCCGCCGTCATGGGCGTGCTGTTCATAGCCCTGAGCGGCGTGGCGGCCCCCGCCGCCGTGGCCTTTCTCGACACCGACGGCCCCACGGCCGCCCTGGCCGCACGCTATTTCGGCATAGCCGTGTGGGGCGCCCCGGCCGTGCTCTCCACCTATGTGCTCACGGGCTGGTTTCTGGGCGTGCAGAACACCCGCGCCACCATGTGGATGGCGCTGTTCACCAACGTGCTGAACATCGCCGTAAGCCTGCTGCTGGTGTTCGGGCTGGGCTGGAAAATCGACGGCGTGGCCACGGGCACCCTCGTGGCCCAGTGGGGCGGCCTCGCCCTCGGGCTGCTGCTCCTGCGGCGCTACCGCCCCTGCCGCCCCGTGCTGCGCGAGCTGCTCCGCGGCGGCGGCCTGCGGCGCTACTTCTCCGTCAATGCCGATATAATGCTGCGCACGCTGTGCCTCGTGGCCGTCACCACGTGGTTCACCCGCGCCGGCGCCCGCAGCGGTGTCGACACCCTGGCCGCCAACGCCCTGCTCTTGCAGCTGTTCATGCTCTTCAGCTACTTCATGGACGGCTTCGCCTATGCCGGCGAGTCGCTGGGCGGCAGCATGTACGGCGCCGGCAGCAACAGCTCCGTGGCGCGCCTCGCCTCCACCCTGCTGCGCATAGGCCTCACCATGGCCGCCGCCTTCACCATCGTCTACATGGCCGGCGGCCGCCTCATCCTGGGCCTGCTCACCGACCAGCCCCGCGTCGTGGCCTGCGCCCTGGTCTACCTCCCCTGGGCCGCCGCCGTGCCCCTGTGCGGCGTGTGGGCCTTCGTGTGGGACGGCATCTTCATAGGCCTCACCCGCACCCGCGCCATGCTTGCCTCCATGTTCGTGGCCATGATAGTGTTCTTCGCCACCTGGCTGTGCACCACCGCCCTGGGCAACCACGGCCTCTGGCTCGCCTTCTGCCTCTACCTCCTCGCCCGCGGCGCCACCGAGTGGCTCCTCTTCCGCCACCACCCCGCCGCATAGCCGCTCCGGCCCGCAAGCCCCGCCCGGGGCGGCGGGGGCTTATTGGAGGGATTGGAGGGATTGGAGCTATTGGAATATTGTCCAGGGCCATGCGGGTGGCGGACGCTTGAAAAGCGTCCCTCCAAGCGCCTTATATATCTCTCCGCGGCTCTGCGCGAGGCTATCCCCCAATCCGGGTCAGGCGGTTGCAATATACAGCAACGCAGGCCCGGGTGTGGGGCCTGCGCTGGGGCTGTGTGTGTTGTTTATAGGATTAAGGATAGATTTCTTAGTATCTGGAAAGCATTGCCTGGGCCACGAGGTTGGCGGTCTTTTCGCCGCGCGACAGGCGGATGATCTCGCATGCGAAGGGCAGCGTGGTGGCGGGGCCTTCGCTGGTGACGATCTCGCCGTCAACGACTACGGATCCGGCAGTGTAGTCGCCGCCATACTTGTAGATTTCCTTGCTCATGCCGGGGTAGCAGGTGCAGCTGCGGCCTTCGAGTATCTTCAGGGGAGCCAGCACGCGGGCAGGAGCGGCGCAGATGGCGGCGATACCGCCTTTGTGCTTGGCCTGCTTCAGGAGCATCTTGTTTACGAGAGCGTTCTCGTGCAGATTCTTGACGCCTTCTTCGCCGCCGGGGAGGATGAGCCACTCGGCGCACTCGGGGTTGATTTCGGAAATCAGCGAATCGGCCATAATGGTGATACCGGTGGACCCGGCCACGCTCTTGCTATCGCCCACGGCTACGGTGACAACATCCATATTTGCGCGGCGCAGAACGTCGACCGTCGTAAGGGCTTCAATTTCTTCAAAACCGGGAGCCAGGAAAATATAGGAGTTGCGTGCGCCTGCGGTGATAACTGCGGTGATAGCTGCGATGAGAACGATGAACTTTTTCATAGTGTGAGAATTTTGAGAGTTATTTGAGAATTGTGAGTTGTTGTTTCGTTTTGACTTTGCAAATTTAACAAACCCGTTACAAAATAGTTGCATAAATTTCTCAAAATTTTTCATTTTCTAAGTCTTATAAGATTTATAAGTCTTATAAGTATTTATAAAACAATAAAATAGCAGCGCTTGCGGCGCTGCTATTTTATGTTACAAAATTGATACAAGCGTGTTTTAGTCGTGGTTCATGGCCAGGAGGCGGTCCATGAGCGAGCGGTCGTTGTGGAGGCGCGGCACCTTGCGCTGGCCGCCCAACTTGCCAGTGGAGGCCAGCCAGCGGTCGAAGAGGCCGGGGGTGGCGGTGGTGATGGCCGGCGGGTCGAGGAAGATGGTGCCGGAGCGCTTGGCCTGGTAGTCGCTGTTCTCGCGCTGGAGGGCGGCGTCGAGGGCATCGGCGAAGGTCTCGACGGAAGCGGGCTCCACGGCCCATTCTATGAGCCACTGGTGGCGTCCGCGGCTGCCGGCGGTGGCGAAGACGGGGGCGGCGGTGTAGTTGAGCACGCGGGCGCCGGAGGCCGCGGCGGCGGCAGCTATGGCGCGGTCGGCGTTGTGCACCATCAGCTCCTCGCCGAAGGCGTTGATGAAGCTGCGGGTGCGCCCGGCTATGCGTATGCGCAGGGGGTCGGCGTCGACTATGGTCACGGTGTCGCCTATGGCGTAGCGCCACAGGCCGTTGGGGGCGGAGATGACCAGGGCGTAGGTGCGACCCTGCTCCACCTCCCAGGCGCAGAGCGAGCGCGGATGGGCCTCGCCCACCTCGTCGAGGGGCACGAACTCGTAGAACACGCCCGTGTCGAGCAGCAGCAGCATGGAGCCGGGCTCGCGCAGGTCCTGCACGGCGAAGAAGCCCTCGGAGGCGTTGTAGGTCTCGAGATAGTGCATCCGGGCCGGGTCGCAGATGGCTGCGTACTGCTCGCGGTAGGGCTCGAAGGAGATGCCGCCGTGGAAGAACACCTCGAGGTTGGGCCAGATGTCGTGCACGGATGCCACGCCCTCGCGCTCCATGGCGCGGCGCAGCAGGGTGAGGAACCACGACGGCACGCCGGAGATGTTGGTCACGTCTTGCCCCACGGCGGCGTCGATGAGGGCCGGCAGCTTCTCGTTCCAGTCGGCCATCAGGGCCACGCGCTTGGAGGGCACGCGCAGCAGGTTGACAGCCGGGTTGATGGCGTCGATCAGGTTGGCCGAGAGGTCGCCCACGGTCACGCCCCGCGGCACGTCCGCCAGTTCGTTGGCGAAGCTGCCGCCCAGGATGAAGGCCTTGCCGCCGAAGAGGCGGCTGCCGGGGTAGAGCGCCAGATAGTGGGCCACGGCGTCGCTGGCGCCGCGGTAGTGGTTGAGGCGCAGCGAGTCGTCCGTCACGGGGATGAACTTGCTCTTGCCATCGCTGGTGCCGCTGCTCTGGGCAAAGCGGCGGCAGCGGCCCGGCCACAGCACGTCGCGCTCGCCGGCCACCATGCGCATGATGTGCGGCCGCAGCGCCGGATATTCGCTCACGGGCACGGCGCGGCGGTAGGCATCCACGCTGTCAATGGCGCCGAAGCCGTAGCGCTCGCCGGCCTCGGTGGCGCGGGCGCGGCGCAGCAGCGCGAGCAGCTGGCCGGTCTGCACCTCGCGGGCGCGGCCCTGCCACGAGCGCGCCTGGCGCACGCGGCGCAGAAACGCCGGCCGCAGCAGCGGTGTAAAGTCGGGTATCTTCATTGGGGTGGGGAGTTATTGCAATTCTATCTTGAGCGATGGCGATATTTCGGCCGGGCGCTTGCCGCGCGGCAGCGTCACCTCCAGGCCCTGCGGCGTGTTGCGCCAGCGGGCGCGGCCGCCGCCCAGCAGCCGCACGCTCCTGACGGGCGTGCCGGCCAGCGCCGTGAGCAGCAGGCGGCCGTCGCCGGGCCATGCCATGGCGTGGGCATAGAGCGTGTTGCCCTTGGTGGTGTAGCGGATGTCTGCAGCAGTGTAGGGCCGGCTGCGATGCTCGTTGAAGCCCGGGCCGTCCAGCGGGTTCACGGCCTGCGTGGACGGGCCCTCGCCGAACACCCGCCAGGGGCGCGTGGCGTAGATGCCCTCGCCGTTCACGTCGAGCCACGCGGCGATATCGGCCAGAACGGCCTCTTCCTTCTCGTCGATGCTGCCGTCGCCGCGCACGGGCACGCTCAGCAGCAGGTTGCCGTTCTTGCTCACGATGTCCACCAGCATGCCTATCACGGTGGCGGCCGATTTATAGCCGTCGCGGTCGTAGACGCCGCGGTCGTAGTGCCAGTTGCCCAGGCAGGTGCAGGTCTGCCACGGCTCGAGCTGCGGCTCGTCGAGAATGCCTTTCTCCACGTCCCACACGATGGCGTCGGCGTGCATGGGCGTGAGCTTCTTGCCCGTCACCACCACGGCGGGGCGGCCGTCGGCCGCCGCGGCGGCCGAGCGGTTGTAGTAGTGGGCTATCACGTCGAGGCCGGTGCTGTCCACGGGCCAGAACGGCGCCCAGCTGTCGTCGAAGTACACCATTGCCGGGCTATAGGCGTCCATCATTTGCGTGGTGCGGTTGAAGAAATCGTCGAGATATTCCTGCGTGGGGCGCGAGGTGCCCTCGGGCCAGTCCCAGAAGTGCTCCTCGGGGTTGCTCAGGGCGTGGTGCTGCACGTATAGCTCCTGGGGGTCGTAGCCCTCCCACCAGCGGCCGGCGCCGTCGTCTTTGGTGAGCACGCGGGCGTCGTACGACACCCCGGCCAGCGGCCCCTTGCGGTCGGCGCCCTGTGCCGTCTCATACCACGACCAGGCGTGGGCCGAGTGGATGCTCACCCCGAAGGGCAGCCCCTGCTCGTCGGCCGCGGCCTTCCATTCGGCCAGCACGTCGCGCTTCGGGCCCATGTTCACCGAGTTCCAGCTGTGATAGGGGCTATTCCACAGGTCCAGGTTGTCGTGGTGGTTGCCCATGGCCATGAAGTAGCGCGCACCCGTGCGCTTGTACAGCGCCACGAGCTTGCGGGGGTCCCATGCCGGCGCCTTCCACTCGTGTATCACATCCTTGAATCCCACCTCCGACGGATGCCCGTAGTGCTCAAGGTGGTAGCGATACTGCGGCGACCCTTCCTCATACATGCCGCGGGCATACCAGTCGCCGGCCTCCGGCTGGCACTGCGGCCCCCAGTGGGCCCATATACCGAACTTGGCATCGCGGAACCACTCCGGCACCTCATAGGCTCCTAAGCTCTCCCACGAGCCCTCAAACGGCCCCCTGGCCGCCTCGCGGCGCTCGCCGCGTGCCGCCGTGGCGCATCCCGCCGCCACCGCCAGCACCAACATCGCTTTTACACAGTATTTCATATAAAGGCACAATTTTCCACAAAGATACGAAATCCCGCCCATCCAAAAGCAACAAAAACAGCGCAAACCTCGCCTCCCGCCCCCTGGAATCGTGCAACCGATTGAAAACCAGGTAGGAATGCCTTTAAAAGCGTCCACCCACCCCCTCAAACACGAGATACAAAAAAACAAAAGCCGCAGAAGAAACAAAAATATACACAAGATTGCCATATTATAGAAAAAGAAACAGCAAATAGCGCTGGTGCCATTTGCTGTTTCTTGAATGTGTGCTTTTTAGCGTATAATTATCTTAGTGGTTTCTTCTCCCCTTTGTATAATGTAGATTCCTGGGTCGAGGGTGTTTATTTTGCTTATGTCACAATCTTTTAATAAAAGAACACCCTTGACGTCATACACATCTGCGGCGCTCTCTGAATCAGTGAATGTCTCGCTGACTCCGGAAAATTCAATTTCCACTGATGGCATCGCGGCGTTAAATTGGTTGTCGTAGCGGGTCGACATGTTTTGTCCGCCCGGCATGGTGTAGTCAAGTGCTACATCCAATTCATCGGCAGCAACATCGGCGTAATTATAGACTCCGAGGACAGGCTCAATAGAGCGGCCGTTAATGGAAACTTTATCCACTGAAAGGTCGTCCAGTTTGGGCGTGATTCTGACGAGTTTCTTTTCTTTGTCAATCTCGTAGGTCCACATTTCAGCTATTTCTGCAGCCGTGGGAAGGGTCTCCTTGTAGATTTCGGTGGTCGCGCCCGGAACATAGACTCTCTGCACTGCTTTATCTGTCGTGAAGTTCGGCGTCGTTTTCTCAGAGAACGCGATATATGAATCCATCATTGACAGGTCCAGGCTCTTT
Source organism: uncultured Bacteroides sp. (assembly GCA_964447895.1). Lineage (GTDB taxonomy): Bacteria > Bacteroidota > Bacteroidia > Bacteroidales > Muribaculaceae > CAG-873. The sequence continues at coordinate 20,454 of CAYUUN010000036.1, forward strand.
TCATTCCTGAGATATAGAACGCCTCCCACAAGATACACGCTTTCCTGCGGGATAATGCTCTCAAGATTTTGATTCAACGTTATGGAGTGCGAACCGAAGAAAACATTCAAATCAAGTTCTTCAAAGCCGGCGGGAAGCTCAATGTGGTTGATGGGTTTAGCTGTCAATGCCTGGGTGGCGATATACCTGACGGGATAAGATTCATCGCCATGTATTATCGAATCGGCGACACTGAAGCGGCTGTTGATGCAGTCGACAGGGACGGATATTAAAGCCGCACAATCGGAAAGCAGGATATATTGCGCGCCGTCTTTCTCAACGATTGCACCGTTAAAAGGCTTGTCAACCTCAATGATGTGTCGGAATTCCTTCCAGCCGGCAGCGTTTGTGAATTTGTCCTTCATGCCGGAAGGTACAAACAGATGACCGTATTTATTAACTCCACTAAGAAAAGACACTTCTGAAAGCGTGCCGGCAGTTTCATCGGCTGTGCAGTTTACGAATTGGAAAGAGATGTCGCCAAGGCCAGAGTTACCACTAATATAGGTCTCAGTTCTTTCTGATGCGTATCCGGCGTGAATAGAAAGAGCTATCAGATTGCGGCCTCCGAGTTCCATGGTGTTGAAACGACCGCTCCAACCTGTCATGGACTTAGGAAGAATTAGAGATTTTACATTCCATATATTGGCGGTGAGACTGCTCTGGTCGTTGACGGTTTTACTCGGTCGGTAGTTGTCGCGGGGGAAGGTGTTGGCTCTATATTCGATACCCTGTTCGTCGACATGCGAAACAATATCAACATCCGATAAATCAAGGTGCTGCAGACTGATGCAATGCTCTGTGATATAAGCCAAATCACCGGCGTGGACGGAACCATGAACAACGAGGCTCTTGATTTTTTCGCAATCGGAAAGAGATTCGGGAACGCTGCCGGGGGTCGCGTTTTCAAGTACAACACTTGTAAGGTCTTCGTTGCCGATATAGTCCACTGTTATATCATAGGTGTCTTTAAACACCTTGAATTGCAGTGTAGACCTGTAAACGTCGTCGGTGTTCGTAGCCCATTCGCCATCAAGGTATATATTGGCCACTCCGTTGTTGGCTTTGCAGATAGCCAAGTAATTGCTGCCAATAATAGCTTTAAACGGGTCGGTGCTATTGACGGAATATACAAAGTCATCATCATCGTTATCAGGTGAACCTACGACACCGGCTACATCATTAAAAGAATAGTTTATCGAACTGAGGGGTATATCCCTATCGTCAAATATGCATGTTGAGGGAGCTTCCATGGTGCCGGGTATCAGCTTCCATATATCGGAACCCTTTTCTTGCGAGGCCACCCACAAGGTGTAGTTTTCCGGCAAATCTATGTCAATCGAGGTGGGCGTGCTCAAGGTCACGGAGTTCCAGGTATAGTTGATGGTGCAAAATACAGTATAAGAGCCTTTGTCTATGGTCATATATGCCGGTGCTACATGCTTGATATCGCCGTTTGCATCCACGACTGCGACACCGAAGGAGCAGGCGTAATCCACCGGAACATTAATTGTTTTGGAGTAAAAGTCGAATTCCTTGCCTTTCTCAAAAGTCGAAGGATAAACGTAGGTTCCCGGGTTGGTATTGAGGAGCGGGTCGCTATCCATTTCCCGCCACAGGTAGCCGTAGTCTATCCAGCAGGGTGATAGTTCTTTTCCGCTCGTGTCCGGGATGATATTAATTACCATTCCCTGTCGTTGGTTATATTCAGGAATAGCATTGTCGGCCGCGGGAGAGAGGGAGAAATATCCGTTGAACATGCCGTCCCAACCCCAGTTGATGTGATACATATCATTTTCGTAGCCATCTATGACGAATGCGTGGCCCTCCTTATCCTCTGTAAATCCGGAATAGATAACGGGCAGTCCTGAATCGAGTTGAGAATGGAGGATTTCAGACCATTCATTGTCCTGGAAATGCGACTTTTCAATGTACTGACATTCCGGAGAATAACTGAAATAGCGCCGCATGGCATTCGGTGCGACCCACACATAGGTGCCGCTCAGCTCCGTGCCATAAACCATATTGACGGAGTGGCCCGCGGTGCGCATCAGTTTTGCCACCTCCGAGTTTCCTTCAGGCGACATCGCATCGAAGTCGAACGTGATTTTTTCATAATCCATTTCGTCGAGGTCCATGCCGAAGCGATTCGTGTTGTATTTATGATGGCCACGCCCTTTCGGGGGCCAATTATGGTATTTCATGACAATAGCCATAGCTGTCGCGACACATCCGGCCTGCGAGTGCACGCCGCCAATTACAGGGCATGAGGTATTGTAAGGGTCGCCCTGCCCCCAGTCGTAAGTTTCTAAAAGAACACTGTTCGACGGGCCGGTCGTTTCTTCGAGAGATGCCGGGGAAGGGTGAACGACAATGTTTGACGGAAGATTGGCGATAATTTCAGAATACCACTCGAGCAGACCGCTAAGCTGTTGCGGCATATTGTCGACATCAATAGAACCGGTGAGCGAATAGGCGAGAATGCGGCGTGCCCGGTCGTCGCCCGACACGATTACGAAGCCCCCGCTTTCGCCTTTGAAGATGTAAAAGCGAGCGGAATCGGAAACCGCTTCCTTCCCAGGCGCTTTTTTAGGTGTATCTATACGTGTTAAACAGGCATTTGCCTTCTTTGAATTCATGAATTCAGAGGCTATCGCTGCCGCTTCTCCGGGGTTTATTTGTCGGGCTTGTGTGCTTATAGCCAGCACCAACATTAACAGACTTAATACTTTACGCATAGTTATGTCTAATGTGGCCTCGGTCTTCCCCTCGTTGGCGGTATTGATTGGAACGGAAAAAGCGCGGGAATCTGTACCTGTCACCGTCCTACAATCAGAGGCTTCTCGCATTGCCCTATCTATGTCGGACAGCAACGCCAGAAGCCCACGCCGGTATATGTAAACTCCACGACCGGAAAAAGCAAGACTAATCGTCGCTCGCTCCGGAGGCAAGGTCTAACATAGACAGGGCATCTATCGTCGCATATCCTTGACATAGATATGAAATTTTGCGAGAATTTCTGATTGTCAAGAATCAGCGCGGATAAACGCTTTTATAATATGTTGATGGATATTCTGTGGAACATCCATTTTATGCATAGCACAATTCAGTGCGCATTGCAGTTTACGGATACAAAGATATATAAAAAGAATTGATAATCAAAATTACCCAATCTCATTGAGCTAAGGGCAGCGCGGAGCCGGCGCGGCTTACGCCGCCGGGCCATCCGGGGCGCGGGAGCTATTATAGCTATTTTAGCTATAGTAGCTATTATGGCTATTTTGAGGACCATGCGTGGGTGGACGCTTTAAAAAGCGTCCCTACCTGATTTACAGTGTTTTATATGTTTCTCTGCGGCTTTGCGCGAGGCCATCCCCAAATAAATTTTTGGCCTTTTGTATCTTTCTTTCTTCGGGGCGGTGGGATTTTTTTTGTAAATTTGCGGGGGAGGGTGTAATGTTTGGGGCGGTGGTGTGTATTATGGGTGTATGGGAACAGAATTGATAACCGATGCGTTTTGCCGATTGCAGCGAAGGCTGCATTTCGTGGCGAGCCGCCTTCTGAACGACGAGTCGGAGGCATGCGACGCGGTGCAGGATGCGTTCTGCAACTTGCTGGAGGCCCGCACTCCGGCCACCTACGACGAGGCCCGCTACCGGCTGTTTGCCGTGTTGAAAAACGTGTGCATCAACAAGCTGCGGCGGCGCCGGCCGGTGGTCGACGCCGAGGCCGGGGCGGAGGCGGAGGCGTCCGTGAAGCCCCACTACGGGCCCGACGCCGACACCCTGCGCCGCGAGCTGTTCAGGAGTCTCACGCCGGTGCAGCGCGAGGTGTTCAGCCTCGCGGTGTACGACGAGCTGGAATACAGCGAGATAGCCGAGCGGCTGGACATGAGCATCGAGGCTGTGCGCACCAATATGTGCCGCGCCCGTAAAATACTTCGCCAACAATATAACAGACTTGAAAAATGAATCTCGATCAGAATATGTTCACACAGAAAGAGCTCGAAGTTCTTGCCAGAGCCTATCTTGATTGCAGACTTTCGAAGCTACAGGAAAAGGAGATGGAGCTGCTGCTCGCCTCCTCGGATGTGTCCTCGCCCATCATCGACGAGGCCCGTGAAACCATGATGGCCACCACCATGCTGGAGGCCGCGGCCCCGGCGCGTCCGGCGAGCCGGCAGGCTCCGGTGCGCCGCCCGTGGCGCTGGGCAGCGGCGGCCGCCGTGGTGCTGGCCGCGGGCGTGGGCCTGGGGCTGTGGCGCCACGCCGCCGGCCAGGCCGTGGGGCTCGACAGCGCGCCGTGCATCGTCTATGTCGACGGCGAGCGCCTCGACCCGGAGGCCGCCGCGGCTTCGGCCATGGCCACGCAGTCGATGTGCATGGCCATGATGGAATCGACTCTCAACAACGCTCAGGCACTGCAGGCCGAGAGCATCGGTATAATATCTAAAGAATTTGATGTAAAATGAAAAAGCTCATCACCATAGCCATCGTGCTTTTTGTATCTGTAGTGTGCCGCGCAGCGGCGCCCAATCTCGCCACCGAAAAGATCTTCGACCGCAAGGAGCTGCGCTCCGAGGGCCATCAGCTCACCATAGTCAACGGGGCCGGCAACTATTTCCGCAGCGTGTCGTTCAGCAACGACCCCAAGCTCGAAAAAGACATCGAGAAGGCCATCGAGGCCGACCGCAAGAAGTCCTACAACCAGGTGGACCGGTGGGACGACAACCGACAGTACACCATCCTGAACATAGAGAACAACGGCCACACAATCAATATAGGCTACTATCACGAACCCGACGGCAGTGTGCGCCTGTTCATCCAGGCCAACCCCGATGCCTTCAAATAATCCTATCCCTTAACCATCTCTAACCCAACCCGTTTTCGGCGCCCCGCGGGGCGCCGAAAACCCGGCACAAGCCTTTCTTCCGGTGCATAGGAGCAACTATGTGACAATTACTATTACCAAACGCGTAATCCTGTAGGGACGCTCCATGGAGCGTCCGGCAGGGCAACAAGGTAACATTTTAATATCCAACGATTTGCGCACCATAGATAACCGCGGTAGACGGCGGACGCTCCATGGAGCACTGCTGTCCCAAGAAAAAATTAACAGTTGTTTTTGGG
>CAYUUN010000037.1:0-25299 GCA_964447895.1 uncultured Bacteroides sp.
GCAACCTGGCCCACCGCGCCCTCAAGCGCATGTTCCCGGACAACTTCCCCTATGTGTGCCGCATCGTGAGCGACATCCTCGAGAGCAACGGCTCGTCGTCGATGGCCACCGTGTGTGCCGGCACCCTTGCGCTGCTCGACGCCGGCGTGAAGATGAAAAAGCCCGTAGCAGGTATAGCCATGGGCCTCATCAGCGACGAAGGCTGCGTGAAATACGCTGTGCTCAGCGACATCCTGGGTGACGAAGACCACCTGGGCGACATGGACTTCAAGGTGACGGGCACCGCCGACGGCATCACCGCCACCCAGATGGACATCAAGTGCGACGGCCTCAGCTACGAAATCCTCGAAAAGGCCCTCAACCAGGCCCGCGAAGGTCGCCTCCACATCCTGGGCAAAATCCACGAGACCATCGCCCAGGCCCGCGAAGACTACAAGCCCCACGTGCCCCGCATCGTCACCATGCTCATTCCCAAGGAGCTCATCGGTGCCGTCATCGGCCCGGGCGGAAAAATCATCCAGGGCATCCAGGAAGCCAGCGGCGCCACCGTCAGCATCGACGAAATCGACGAAGGCGGCTTCATCGAAGTGGCCGCGCCCAACCGCGACAGCATCGACAAGGCTCTCGAGCTCATCAACGCCATCGTCGAACTGCCCGAGGAAGGCAAGACCTACACCGGCACCGTGCGCAACATCATGGACTTCGGCGCTTTCGTTGAATTCATGCCCCACCGCGACGGCCTGCTCCACATCAGCGAAATCTCCTGGGAGCGTCTCGAAAACATGGAGGCCAGCGGCCTGAAGGAAGGCGACACCGTGCAGGTGAAGCTTATCGAAATCGACAAGAAGACCGGCAAATACCGTCTGTCGATGCGTGCCCTCCAGCCCAAGCCCGAAGGCTACGTCGAGCCCCAGCGCCGCGAGCGTGCTCCGCGCCGCGAGGGTGGCGAGAACCGTGGCCCCCGTCGCGAAGGCGGCCGCGACCGTGGTCCCCGTCGCAACAACAACGCCCAGTAATCCTCTCCGGGGATAAACAATAAAAAACAGGCTGAGCCGCCGGCTCAGCCTGTTTTTTATTGTCATGGGGCGGTCAGTCGTCGTCGACGGCGCTGTCGGGCTCGCCGGCAGCGGATGCCTCATACATTTCATCGGACATCTTTTTGCAGCGCTCGATTTCCGAGAGAAACTCGTTCCGCTCGTCCTCGTCAAGGTCGGGGTGGGCATCCATAAATTCCTCATACACCTTGGCCACAGCCGCCGGCCCGCGCCAGTCTCCGGCCAGCGTGGCCAGCTCGAAATATTCTATGGCCTTGTCAGCAGAGGCTTCGCAGCCTATGCCGTCGGCATATATCCAGCCCATGCGGTGGTTGTATTCTTCGGGGCGGAAACGGGCTGACACCTCTGTCCACTTGAGCAGCTGCGCCTCCCATTCCTCGTCCTCGAGATATTCGGGCATGATGAGATTCCAGTAGTAGTCGCTCAGGCGTGCCGCGGCCTCGGCGTTGTGCGGGGCTATGGATTCGTAGTATTCCACTCCCGTCTCGGGGTCGCCCCCGGCGGCCATGTTCATGAAGTGCTCGCCCAGCCATAGCACGGCCTCGTCGCGCCAGGGACTGTCTTTGCCGGCGCATATCTCGTAGAAGCGTTCGGCATCGTAGTGGTCGTACTGCTGGCGAGGACCGCTGTCGGCCTGGTCGGGCGTCTCCACGTTGTCGCACATATACCCCAGCAGGAAGTAGCCCAGGGCATCGCCGCCGTCCACGGCCTTTTCCGTGAGCTCGAAGCAGCGGTCGAGGTCGGCCTCGACTCCTATTCCTTCGTGGTACATCAGGGCCATAAGGCCGTCGCGCTCGGCGCTTTCGGGGGCGTTTTCCATCAAGCGCACGATGCCTTCGCTATCGCCCGCTTTCTGCAGGTTGAGAAAATTGTCGGTAAGTGTCATTTTGTGAAGGTGAGGATATGGCGCGTGAGTCCGCCATATTTGACTTTTGTGGCGGCTATGGTGAATCCGCAGCGCAGGAAGTTCGAGAGGCTGTGCTCGTTTTCGGGCGAGACAGTGGCCGTGATGCGTGCCACTCCCCCGTCTGCCGCTTTCCCGATGGTATACTCCAGGAAAGCCCTGTGGAGCCCGTGCCCCCGCCACTCAGGGAGCACCAGCACCGCGTCGAAGGTGAGGTTCTGCTCGGGCGGGCAGCCGGTTTCCCGCGCCAGGTTTCTTTCCGAGTCTCTGGCCGATACTATCACGGCCACGGCGGCAAGTGTGTCGCCGGCCCATGCGCCCAGCACAGTGTCGAGATGCAGCGATTCCAGCATTTCTGCGCGGCTCAGAGGGTAGTAGATGTCTGCGTCGGGCAGCTGTTCCACGCATTTCCGCTGCAATTCCATGATGTCGCTCAGATTCTCGAAACTCAGCTCCTTTATCGTGAAGCAGCCGTCGGCAGTGGTGAATTCACAGTGCCCGCTGTCGCGGCCGCTTTGCAGGCGGTCGTGCATATAGGTGCGCTGCGTGAGATACTCCGGGGCGAACATGAATTCGCGATAGGGCAGAGTGTCCTGCCAGCTTTCGCCGCCGTTTTTCATGCGGTGGCGTATCCAGGCTGCGTACAGCTTGAATATCTGCACGTACGACGATGAAGTGGGCAGAATGTAGTGCTCCTGGATATACGGATTGTGCACGAAAATGAAGAAACGGTAGCCGAAGAGGTCGTCGAGGTCTTCGATGTCGGCTATCTCGTTTTTGTAGAGCAGATACAGGTTCTCGAAGAAAGTGCAGTACTGCGCCACCTCCACGCTCTTGATACCCTCCCACAGGCTCCTGCATTTCTTTTGGTCGAGGTCGTCGCGCTCGAGCACCTCGTAGACTTTCATCAGGCGGTCGCTGTCGTGGAAGTAGTTGTTGAGGTTTATGAGCATGTCGCTGCACGTCACGTGCTGCCCGTTTTTAAGCTCTATGGCAATGAATATCGTGCCCAGCAGCGTCACGGCCAGCGAGAAGATGCCCACCGACGCCTCTTCGCCTGTCTTGAACCACATGATCACACACAGGCATATCAGCAACAGGATTATTACCGATAGGATGATGATGGTGGCCAGGCCGGTCTTGTGTCTCAGCAGTCTCATCAGTCAAACATTACCCGAGGGTTCATCTGCGCCGGCGAACGCCAGTCTATTCCGTATTTTTCTTTGAGCAGCTCGCGTTTGGCATTCCAGAACATGAAGCAGAAGCCCATGTGGTGCCGCACGTTGGCAAAGCGGCGTTTCAGCTCGTCGTCCACGTCGTAGTATATCTCCTCCCAGCGGTAGGTATATTCCACGGGGTCGGCCTTCAGGTGGCCTATCGTGGGATTGAGAATGATTTTCAGCAGTTCGTCGGAGCTGAAGAGCGCCGCGATGGCCGCCTGCATGTCGTCTTTCAGCCAGTGGGAAAACCACGAGCTGTCTTCGAGCAGCAGCCGCAGCTTGAGCAGGTGACGCACGCGGCCTTTCATCTCCTTGCCGAGCTCGCCGTTTATGAAGGCGGAGTGCACATAGACCAGCAGCAGGCGGTAGGTCTCGTGGTGGAACTCCGTGCCGTCCATCACGTCGAGTATGCGCGGCACGGTGGTGTCTATCACGTCCCAGGCTATACGCTCGTCGCGGAGCACTGTGCGCACGTCGCAGGAAAGACTGTCGAGCGGACGGTAGTCCTCCATTTTCTCGTAGGCCTCAGCCAGCAGGGTATATAGTTGCATGAGCGGGAGCACATGCGTGGAAATCGCGTCTTCAGCCCGTATCATGTCTATCAGTGCCTTATAGCACATGGCATGGTCGCGCGGCGCATCGTGGCCGTCCATCAGCTCGAATACGGCGTCTATCCTGTCGTCGATGGAGAGCCCGGTATTTTCCGTGATGAGTTTTATGTCCTTGAGTTTCATAATTCTATGCTTATGACTGAGATGTTGTCGCGGCCGCCTTCGGCCTTGGCGGCCTCTACAAGAGCGTCCGGGTCGTGGGCCAGGCTTTCGATGCGTTCGTCGTCCACGAGGTCGCTGAGGCCGTCGGAGCACAGCAGGTAGCGGTCGCCGGGAATCACCGTGAGCACGCTCGCGTCCGAAATAAAATCCTCCGGCCGGTTGCCCATGAAGTTGTAGATGAGATTCGACGGAACGGAGCTGTCGCCCGTGCGCTGTCGCTCGGAATGGTCGGTGGAAATCTGTTTCAGCACGCCGGAGCGCAGCCGGTAGCAGCGGCTGTCGCCTATGTTGAGGAGATAGGCGCCTGCGCCCGTGAGCACCAGCGCTATAAAGGTAGTGCCCATTTCGCACAGTTCCGGCCTGATGGAGGCCGTGGACAGCACCGTTCGGTTGGCCTCCTTGGCCCAGCCCTTAAGGGCGCTCACGGCAGCCTCCGCGTCGGCGGGAGCGAACCCGTTCATGAATGCCGCGAACGAGCGGCACACGATTTCCGAGGCCACCTCGCCGCCCTCGTAGCCGCCCATGCCGTCGGCCACGGCAAAGGCCACCGGGGCGCTTCCGTCGGCCGCGATACAACCGTCGGCCGAGGCATCGCGCAGCAGCCGGCCAGCCGCGTAGATCATGTCTTCGTTGTTCGTGCGCACGCAGCCCATGTCGCACACGGCACGGAATCTCACAGCCCCGTTCATTCCTCCACCGCGTCGAAGATGTACGTGCCTATGTCCACCGTGTCGCCGGCCGCGATTTTCACCGGCGTGTTGCCGGGCACCTCGCGGTCGTTCACGTAAGTGCCGTTCGTGCTGTTGAAATCCACGATGAACCACTCGTCGCCCTGCTTCACGAACTTGCCGTGGCGCCGCGAGATGAGACCGAACGAGGCCAGCTCGGCCGCATAGGGGCTGTTCTCCCTGCCTATCACGGCTTCATGGGCCGGCACTATCACGGTGTTGCCCTTGCGCGACTTCAGCACGAGTTTCCCCTGCTTTTCCGGGGTGCTTCCGGGCTTGCGGGATATCATGGGACTACCGCATTCGGGGCAGAACGGGTCGGTGCCCGGGGTGTGGCATTTCACGCATTCAAGCAGTTCCGCGCCGCACATGTCGCAGTAGATGCTGTCGTGGGGAATCTTCTCCCCGCAGGCGGGACATTCAAATTCTTTCATCTCGGAGCTGGTATGTCGATGGCCTCGATAGTGGTGAGGGCATCGGGGTTGGTGTCAATGATACTTGTGTCGGCCGCGATTCGGTTGCCTTGCATCTCCACTACTTCGTTGAGCAGGTTCACCACCTCGCGGGCGTTGCCGAAGTGCAGTCCCTTGTGGTCCACCATGTGCCGGATGCGCTGCGCCACCGCTTCCTCGGCTTCGGGAGTGAGGGTGAACTTGCGTTTCTTCACGTTCACCTTGAAAATTTCCAGGAGGGCGCCGGCGTCGTAGTCGTCGATGTGGAAACGCTTGTTGAAGCGGCTCATCAGGCCCGGATTGCCGCGGGTCACGAGCTCTTCCATGCGGTCCTTGTAGCCGGCTATCACCACAACGAATTTGCCCTTGTCGTTCTCCATGCGGGTCATCAGGGCATCGAGAGCCTCGTTGCCGGTGTTGTTCATGCTGCCGGGGTGGGGCAGCAGGTTGTAGGCCTCGTCGATGAACAGCACGCCGCCCATGGCCTCGTCCACGGCCTTGTCCATGTTCTGGCCCGAGGCGTTGACATAGCTCGACAGGATGGTCTTGGCCTCGCGCTCCACCACTTTGTCCGACGCGAGCACCCCGGCTGCGTGGAGCACCTGGCCGAGACGCTTGGCTATGGTGGTCTTGCCCGTGCCGGGGTTGCCCGTGAGGATGATGTTGACGGGCTGCAGGGCCGCGGCGCCCAGGCCGCGCTCCATGCGCATGCGGTTCACCATGGCCACGTTGGCCAGCTTGCGTATCTCTTCCTTGATGTCGGCCATGCCTATGAGGTCGTCCATCGTGGCTATTACATCGTCCACGGTCATGGGCTGCTTGTCATCGCCGCCGGTGAAGTCGGGCATCGTGAGGACAAACTCCTGCGAGGAGTCGAAACCGGGCCGCTCCATTTCCTTTCTGATGCGAGTGTTCTGGGCCTTGATGGCCTTGTCCACGGCATTGCGCACCTCGCGTGCGTTGGCGAAATCCTTTTTGCGGGCCACGTACATGCGCTCAAAGAACTTGTCTATCATTTTTTCGGCATTGTCGTCGAGCGTGTAGCCCTGGGCTTTGATCATGCGGCGGGCGATTTCGGTGAGCTCGGCCGGCTTGTAGTCGCGGAAGTCTATCGTGGTGTTGAAGCGGGAGGAGATGCCGGGGTTGGCGGTGGCGAAAATGCCCATCTCGCGCGGATATCCGGCAAGAATCACCACCAGCTTGCCGCGGCGGTCCTCCACATTCTTGATAAGGGCGGTCACGGCCTCGTTGCCGAAGGTGTCGTCCTCGCCGCCCCACATGTCGTAGGCCTCGTCGATGAACAGCACGCCTCCCATGGCGCGGTCGAAGGCAGCATCTACCTTTGGCCCCGTGTGCCCCATGTACTGTCCCTTGAGGTCCTTGGGCGCTACCTCCACCAGCTGGCCCGTGGGCAGAATGCCCATGGCGCTGAGCGCGTCGGCGAATACACGCGCCATGGTGGTCTTGCCCGTGCCCGGATTGCCCAGGAACAGGTAGTGGTCTTTCAGTTCGTATTGTCTGTCAGGATGAAGTTTCCGGAAAGAGCGGATGGAGTCTACAATCTCCGTCATGTTGTTTTTTATCTCGTCGACGCCCACGTAGCGGTCAAATTCCTGCATCACTTCCTCAAGGGTCTTGGGCACGTACTCCTTGCCGGTGACGTCGTCGGCTATCACTGTCTTCACGGTCTTGCCCTTGGCACGCCGGGTGGCGGCCATCATCAGCTCCGTGGCCTTGGCAGCCGCGAGATGGGCGTTGCCGAAACGGTCGCTGTTGCGGCGCGTGTAGGCGAAGACGCGGCCCAGCTTGGCACGTGCGTCCTCGGTCAGCTCCATGCGGTAGGTGTCGTCCAGAATATACTCGCAGATGTCCGCCACCTCGGCAGGCGAATAGTCCTGAAGCCGGATGTTGAGCGTGAAGAGGCTGCGCAGGTCGGGATGGGCGTCGACATACTCCTGCAGCCGCGTGTCGCCGGCCAGTATCAGCATGAAGCGCGTGTCCTTTAAGCCCAGCGATATCTGAGCCTGTTTTATGGCGAAGGCCAGGGGCGAATCCACGAGCTCTTTGTCGATGTCGTCGGGAAGGAGCTTGTGCACATCGTCGATCATGATGCAGTCCACCGGTTTTTCGCTGGGGTCGAGCGAGTCGATAGTGATAGGATTGAGCACCTCGCACGTGTCGTCGTTGATTATATCCTCGTCGGTCAGCAGGTCGCCTGTCTTGTAGAATAGCGACGACACGCCGGCGCCCGAAGGACCGGTTATCAGGATGTTGGTGTTCAGATTGTTGAGGATGTCGCGGCCCCGCTGCTTCACTATCGTGCGGATGGTGCTCACAAACTCTCTCACCTGTTCCTTGGCGGCATCGAGCCCCACGAGCTCGTCGAGGCGGTCTTTCTTCGCGCGCTTCGTGCCGCGCGCGGTAGCAGCGGCCGGCGAGGCTTCCGCTTCCTCGAATTTAGCACCGCAGTAGCGGCAGAAGCGCGCTATATCGCGGTTTTCACTTTGGCATGAATTGCACTTTTTCATCTTCCCGGGGTTTTAAGGGCCGGGCGCTCGCGGCGCTGTTCGGCGGGTGTTGATTGTTCGGTTGCAGGCTCGGGCGCGGGAGCTGCCTCTTCGGCCGGGGCGGGAGCCTCCGGGGTGTCTTCCCAGCCGGGGAGCGAGGGCAGAATGCCGCCGCTCTCGGCGGGCTGCGACTCGGCCGGGCTGCTTTGGGTAGCCTTTTCGGAGCGGTTGCCGCCGCTGCTCTTCCGGCCGGTGCTTTCCGGTGCCGGAGTCTCAGCCTGGGCGGTGCCCAGCGGTGTGGCTGTGAAATACACCTGGTGCATTATGCCCTTGCGGTCGTAGTAGTGGCCCTCCATTTTCTTCTCGCGGGTGGAGTAGCGGCCTTCCACACACTGCTTCAAGGGCGTGGAGCCGTCGGGCCAGAATTGGAATGTCTCAGGCACGGTGTCGCGGTCGCTGCTCACGGTGCCTTTCGCGGCCACAGGGGCCTGTCCGGCTATCACCATGGTGCCGAAGATGCTCTTGCCGTCCGGGGCCACGGAGTCGACGTTGCACACGATTTTCGTGGAGCCCGAGGCGTATTTCACCGTCCAGCTGCCCAGGGCCCATCGGCCCCTCAGCTCCTCGACGGCCTGTCGCTCTCCGGCCCATGAGTGCTCGCCGCTGAGCTGCGGCGTGGCGTTGAACCATATTATGAACATCATCCATGCGAGGGCGGCCCACATGCAGCCGAAGAATCCGATGTCCTCGCGCGTGGTCTCGTCTTCGGCACTCTGCAGTGTGGCCAGGTCGGCCACGGCGCTGTCCAGGTCGTCGTCGTCCTGCTTGAAGGTGAAGTAGAGGGCATCGAGCTGGCGGAACTGGAAGCTGCCGGTGTCGATGTTGATTCCGTCGTTCACGTTTTTGCGCTTGAAAAGGTTGGCCAGCGAGTAGATGGCCACACCGAGGAGGAGAAGACCGGCCACCACATACAGCACCGAGGGGAACCACGCGAAGCCGGCCCAGGCTATGGCCGCGCACACGAGGCCGCCGATAGCTGCAGGCAACAGCGCCCCGAAGAAGCTGCCGAACGCCCAGAACGCCACGAGGCAGCAGGCGGCGCACACCAGGAACGTAGACCAGAAGTGGCCCGTGATGGGATTGACGCCCGGAGCATCGAACAGCCATGAGCCCCCGAGCACGCACAGCGTGGGCAGTCCGGCCGCAACGAGGAAGAAATTGCGTTTCAGCTTCACCCTCGATTCGCTCCGGTCGAGCTTTTTCTCGGCCTTGTCGATGCGCGAGATGGCCCGGCGGTAGCGCTCGGCATAGTAGTTGGCCGGGTCGAGCTCTTCGATGAATTCTATATACTTGGCGGTCTCTTTCTCATAGGTGAACTGTGCCGAAAGGTCGAGCTGCGGGTTTTCCTGATAGAACACAGCGAGCCATGCGTCGAGCCACGCCACGGGCACGTTGTCGTCGTCGGGCATCTCGCGATCCTGGCCTCCGAGAGCTTCTGCCACCTCCTTGCGCGGCAGTTTCTTAAGCTGGTCGGGGCGGGTGATTTCCTTTTCGCCCAGCATGTACGACGGGAATCCCTGGAGGAATCCGGCCGTCGACTTGTAGGCGCCTATTACGGCGTCGTAAGGGCCCGATTTCTGCTCGTTGTCGTCGTTGTCCACGTCCATGCAGAAGCGGTTCCAGTCCAGGAAGGTCTTGTATTGCTCGCCGCGGGCGCGCAGATAGCTGCCGAGCGGGGTGTTGTCCATCTCGGCGAAGAGCGCCATGAAATCTTCTTCGGAGCCGTAGCCCTGGGCGAAGTCGGAGAGCTTGTCGTTGAGGTACCGGCCCACTTCCTGAATGCTGTAGATGCGGTCTTTGTCGTTCGGGTCGATGCTGAAATCGTAGTCGCAGAGCGGATTCAGCTCGAAGGCGATGCGGTAGGCCGACGACGAGTTGTAGTAGATCGACTCCACGTCGTCGCTGTCGCTGTCGTGCAGCATCCTCACCTTGCCTGCCAGCGCCGGGTCGCGGTAGGCCAGCCATTGCACGAACGCCTCGGAGCGCAGCAGCAGTTTGTTGCCCCGCGATATGTCGCCGGCCTCGCGGAACACAGCCAGCACTTCGTCGACGGTGTCGACATGCTTCATTTCTTCCTGCCCGAAAATGGGGAAGGGGAGGTCGTTGAAGAGCAGGGCGAAGTAGTAGGTGGCCAGATAGTTCCTGAGGGTTTCGCTGTCGTCGAAATCGTCCATGGCGAGCATCCGGTCGAGCGATGCCAGCGACTTGTCCAGCTTGAGGGCCCGGAAATATATCTTCAGGGCGGTGTCGGGCTCGAGCAGCTCCGGCGCCATCGTCTCGCAGTTGTTGTGGCTGTATAGCGCTATTTCGGCGGGGTCGGTGTGGTGGGTGCCGTCTGGTGCCTCGTAGTCCATCGCCGGGTCGAGCAGATAGGCCACGGCCAGGAGGCCGGCGTTCTGGTTGGAAGGATACACCTTTTCCACTATGTCTTCGACAGTTACAGCCAGAGGGGTGTAGCCGGTTTCCTCGAGCCAGCGCGTCACGCGGCCGGAGTAGACACATTTGGCGCCCACCTCCTTGTCCTGCACCAGATACTGCGCCAGCTGCGCCGGCGAGTGGGCTACCTGGTTTTTCGATGAGTTGAACACCACCTTGAACGTGGCGTCGGTGTCGCCGCCCTCCGAGCCCAGTGTTTCGCCCTTGGCCCAGCGCTTGATGTCGTCCATGGTGGCGCGGTCGCTCATCTTCAGGCGCGTCAGCGCCTTGATCAGCGATGCCATGTGCGGCGAGAGGTCTTTGGGCATCGGCAGGGTCTCGTTGAGCTTGGAGCGCAGCAGCTGCGACTCGTTGGCAGTGAGCTGCGCCTTGCCCATCCACAGGCACAGCAGGGCCACGCCCAGCGAGAAATAGTCGCTCTCGACGCCCACCTCGGCCGGCTCGCCCGGAACGTTGGTGTAGAACTCCGGCGCGGCATACACCGGCGAGCGCATCTCGTCTATCTTTATGAATCCACCCTCCGGACACTCCATCGATATGCCGAAATCGGCCAGCACTATGCGGGTGCGTTCTTTGTCGGCATAGAAGAAGTTGGCGGGCTTGATGTCGCGGTGCAGGATGCCGTGCTTGGCCAGGAAGTCGATGGCGGCCGCCATGCGCACGGCCACCTCGGCCAGCGCCTTTTCATCGCCCTGCAGCAGCACGCCGTCGAGCGAGCCGCCCTCGCAGAAATCCATCAGCTCATAGTCGTTGAGTTCGCCGGAGCGGGCGGGGTTCTGCCACTGGCCGTGCGACACGATGCCCACGAGCAGGCCGCTCGCGCCCAACTGCTTGATTTTTTCGAGCACCTTGTGGTTGGGGCGGTGCTCGGGGTCGTAGTAATAGATTTTCAGGGCGTATTTCTTGCCGTTGCGGCTCACGGTGAAGACAATGGCTTCGCCCGACGAGCTCGACAGCACACCCTCGTTCTTGTATTTAACCCCGTCGAGCTCGAAGAAGTCGGGCCACTCGGCGGCTCCGTCGGCCGAAGCGTCGGCGGCAAGATTGCCCGCGAGATTGTTTTTCTGCTCGAACGGCCGCGGATTGGCAGCCTGGCCCCTCGAGCCCTTTGCCGTGGAGTGCTCGTCGGCTGCGGGTCGCTGGCCGCGCGCTCCCTTGGCCGTGGAGTGCTCGTCGGCGCTACGGTCGGGGCGCACGGCGCGCCCTGTGCCATGCACGTCGGCCACGCTGTCGCTGCCGCGACCAGGACGTGCTGCGCGCCCGGTCGAGTGAACGTCTTCGTTGCTGCGGTTGTCGCCGCGCCCGCGGCGGCCTCCTATGGTTTTGTCGTTGTCTGCCATATCTATGCGTCTTCAAGTGAAATAGTCGTGGTCGTAGCCCACGGATTATTAGCTATGTATTCTTCGGGCGACTGATATATCCAGGTGCCTCCCAGCTGCGGCTCGGCGCATTCGCTCGGGTTGTTGTGCAGGCATCCGCAGTAGTTGCAGCACCAAAGGCTGGGATTGTATTCCGTGAGGTCGGCCTGCGTGTGGGTCTTCAGCACTTTGCGGGCCGAATAATAGTCGCGTTGCTGCTCGGGTGTATAGTCGGGCGGCGGCACGAGCGCGGCCATCGCCGCGTTCATTTCCGCGGCCTTCTCCCGGAAGGCTTTCATGATGTCGTCGAGCGACGGAGCGCTCTCCCTGTACTCCCTGCGTGCAGCGGGAGCCGCCGGCGCCTTCTGCGCTACGGGAGCGGGCTTCATGTTGCCCATCGAGCTGAGGATGTCGGCATACTCGTCGAGCAGCGCCCGGTCGGCCGCCGAGAGCCCGGGTGTATCTTCTCCTGCCGCCCTGAGCTCTTCGATGCGTGCATGCAGCTCCGCCAGCTCCTCGGCCTTGGCCTGCAGGGCCTTGACTGCCGGGTCGGCCTTGGCGGCCTCCAGGGCTTTCGCGGCCATGGGCGTGAGCGGGGCGTTGCATTTACGGCAGAAGTTGCGCGAGTTGAGCGTGCCGCATTCCGGGCACACCACGCCTTCGCCCGATTGCCCGCAACGGGTGCAGAATTTGGCCCCGGCTTTCATGGGCGCGCCGCAGAACGAGCACTTGCCGGGCGTCAGCGAGCGGCCGCAGTGGGGACAAATGGCATATGTGGCCTTGATGTCGTGGCCGCAATGCGGGCACACGGCGCTGTCGTCAGTCTTCCGGGCCTGTTTCGGGCGCCATTTCTGCCCGGCGCTTTCCCGGGGTTGCGCTTTCTGCGCGGCGCGGGATTTAGATGGTTCCATGGCGTTATTTTACATGATACTTGTTGCCGTCGTCGCCGCTCACGGTGCCGTCCCAGTTCTTTGTTCCGGTGACGGTGCGTCCGTCGTTGGTGATCACTTTCACGCGGTCGCCCCCGAAGAGCACCGACAGCGCCGATAGCGCGGCTATCACGATAACGCACAGCACGGCCACGCCCACCACCACGAGCACGATGAACATGCTCATGATCATCAGGGCCATAATCAGCCCCAGCGAGCCGGTCAGGAACAGCAGCGGATACACGATGCCGTCGGCGAAGCGTTTCTGGAAGAACATCCAGGCCATGCCGGCCAGGGCCGGAACGAGCATTGTGCCCAGCGCTATGAGATAGGTGCTTGCGGCCATGTCGCCGTTGTCGATCCACATCATTATCAGCAGGGCCACGCCCAAGGCCACGGGCCAGAAGGCACCGCCGGATATCCATTTCGGCGCCTTTTCGTCGGGGTCGCGGTCGAGTGCGTCGTACCACACCAGGTACAGGCCACCGCACTGCACGGCAATCACCACGGCCAGCAGCAGGAAGTTGAGAATGGAGTGGCCCCAGCCGCCCACACACGAGGGATAGACAAACCACAGCAGCGTGTTGTGATAGCTGAGCGCGTACATGATCTCACACGCCGAAACGGCAGACACAGCCAGCCCGCACACCAGCGGAGCCACGCGCGGTATCAGGCCTTTCATCATCATCACGGCGCCCGCTATCGCCACGCCGGTAAATGCCAGAATCCACCCCAGCCACGATGCGGGGCCGCCGGAATGGTTCATGGCCCATTCCATCTGCGGCACCATAAAGCGCTCTATCGGAGTGCGGTTTTTGAGCGACGAGTCGTGCACGTAGCGCAGAGTGTCGCCGCTCTCGATTCTTATGGGGTAGTAGTTGGAAAAATTGATTTCGCCGCGCCGGCCCTTGTATTCCACGGGCAAATACAGCAGGCGGTCGTCGCGATGCTCGTCGATAAAGGCTTCGGTCTCGGCGGTGAAGTACACGGTGTCGCCTTTGGCTATCTCGGCTATCTGTTCTCTCTTGCCCTTGCCGCTGTAAAATTCATAAAGGTGTGTGTCGCACATGGCCTTATATGCACTGGCCGAGGCGGCATCGGCCGGTACGGCCACGAGTATTGCCCAGACGAGCAACAATAGATTTTTCTTCATAAAGGAGTGGAGAAATAAGATTATGGAGTGGGTTCAGCGCGAGGTGCTGCGTTTCTTGATATAGCCCTTTTCGATGGCTTTCACAACGAGATCGGCCACGTTCACGGCTCCCAGCTTGTTGAACAGGGCCTTGCGGTGGGCTTCGATGGTGTTGTCGGAAACGAACATGGCCGCGGCTATCTCGCGCGAGGTCTTGCCCTGGGCTATCTGATATAGCACCTCGAGCTCGCGGGCCGAAGGATGGGCCGATTTATCTACGGCCGATTCCAGCACTTCGTGCACGGCCTTGCAATAGTAGTTGTTGCCCTTGATGATTTCGTTGATGGCCGTGACGATTTCGCTGCCGTTGCGCGACTTGTAGATTATGGCGTTGACGTCGCGGGCCAGCAGCTTGCGCAGGGTCCATATTTCGTCGTGCACGGTGCTCACGATGATATGGGCCACCGGGAAGCGGGCGCGTATCATTTCTATGAGCACGAAGCCGTCCAGGTCGGGCAGCTCCAGGTCTATGATGTAGAAATCAAATTCGTTGCCCTCGTCAAGACTCTTAATCAGCCCGGTCGCGTTGCTGAATTTGTCTATGTGGTGGACACCATGGTTGATCAGGACGGTGTTAATTCCTTCCCTTATCAGGTCATGGTCGTCGACAACGGCAATCTTCATTTGTGATAAGGCTGATTGATTGGTCATTTCAGGACATAATTTTGCAGATAAATATCAACTGCAAAATTACAACTCCACTCAATACGTGTCAATTACGGATTTCCGTAGTTTAGCTGCCTATTTGACAATTATCTTATGCGCGCCGCGCGGTTGCCGCCGTGCTTGCGGCTGCCTCGGCCGCCACTTTTTCATGCGGTGCGGAGCGTGAGGGTCACCACCGTGCCGCCGTTTTCCCTCTCGTCAATGGCAAGGGTGCCCCCGGCCGATGCCGCGCGCCTGCGCATCGACTCTACGCCCAGGCCACGGCCGCCGGCGGCATGATAGGTGCCGTTGTCGGCGACGGTCACTACGAGGCTGTCGCCCCGCAGTTCCATTCTCACGTCTATCTCTGTGGCTCCGGAGTGCTTTATGGCGTTGCCCACGGCCTCCTGCACAATGCGGTATATTTCCAGCGCCGTGGCGTCGGGCACGGCGGCCCAGGAGCCGGAGTCGGTCGCGGAGCTGTAACTCAGCGAGGGGCGCCCGGGTGCGTCGGACTTCTGCTTGTTGATGAAGAAGCGGAGCACCTCGTCGACGGTGGCATAGGTGAATTCCGGCGGCATCAGCTCGTGGGAGATGCGGCGCACCGACTCGCGGCAGCTGTCGATGAGGGCGGCGGTGTCGGCCGCCGGAGTGCCGGCTTCAATGTTCATCTCTATGGCCAGCAGGTCGTTGCACACGCCGTCGTGCAGCTCACGCGACATGCGCATGCGCTCGCTCTCCAGGCCTTCGATGTATTGCCGCGTGAGCTCGCGGTCGATGTCGGCCCGCAAGGCTGCGAATTCCATTTCTTTCTGCAGCCTGCGGCGACGCTGGCGGCCGGCGTAGAGCACGAAGCCCACCACCACGGCGAGAAGCACGCCGGCGGCTGCGAAAAGCCACATCAGGGTGCGCGCGCGGCCGGCCTCGCTGCGGGCCAGCGCCAGCTCGGTTTCCTTGGTCTCGTATTTCACCGTGAGGTCGCGCAGGCTCTCGGCCTTTTCCTGCTGCCACAGCGAGTCTCTCAGCTCGTTGCTTTCGAGCAGCGTGCTGTAGGCGTTCTCGAAGTCGCCCAGCGACGAATATGCCAGGTGCATGTTGTTGTAGCAGTCGAATTTCACGAACGGCAGGTTGTCGATGCCGTCGAGCTGCAGAATTTTGCCGAACCACTCCAGCGCTCCCTTGCTGTCGTCGCTTTTCAGGCATATCGAGCACTCGGCCTGGTAGTAAAGCAGGCGCGCCATGGTCGATTCTATTTCCGGAAGCATGGCCGTGCACTTGCGGCGCCACACGTCGGCCTCCGCTTTGTCGCCGGCCCGGTCGGTCACGAGCATGGTATAGGCCGCGGCCCTGAAGGCTGCCTCCCGGTCGCCGGCGGCAAGCGCGTCGGCATAGGCCAGCGCCTGATATGCTGCCGCCCGGTCGAGGTTGCCGCAACCGGTGAGCACGGAGCCTGCCACTCCGTAGATGGTGCTCCGCAGGCCGGGGTCGTCGCTGCGCGCCGTCCACTCGCCGGCCAGTTCGGCGTTCTTGGCTGCAAGCTCCTTGTGGCCTGTGTCGAGATGAAGCACCGCGAGGTTGATATATAGCGATGCCGTTTCCTCGATGGCTTCCTGGCCGGGGGCTTCACGGAACTCTGGCGACGTCACTATTTCAAGGGCCTTGTCGTAGCTGGCCAGCGCTTCGTCTATGCGTCCGAGCGAGCGCAGGAACACACCCTGGGCCGCGTTAGTGCCCACGATCTGCACCTTGTCGCCCGCGGCAACGGCCAGGTCGATGGCCCGGCGGCCAACAACCACGGCCGAGTCGGTGCGCCCAATGCCGTGCAGGCTGTCGGCAGCCTCGCGCAGCATGGCTATTTCTTCTCCCCGCGGCGTGGCCGCGGCCCGGGTGGCCGAGGAGGCGGCCACAAGCAGCAGTATTGCAGTTATCAGTCTCATATATTAATTATGCGGCAGCGGTTGCGGGCGGCCATGAAGTATATCATTATCACTATGGTGGTGAGAGCCTCCGACGCGGGTATGGCGAGCCACAGGCCGCTGTTGCCCAGAACGTCGGGCAGCAGATAGAATGCGGGAATCATGAACACCACCCCGCGCAGCAGCGTGAACACAATCGACGCCACGGCGTGGCCTATGCTCTGGTAATAGCCGATGTAGATGATGTTGATGGCGAAGAAAACGGCGCAGGTGGCGAAAAGAGGCAAGCCCGACACGGCCAGCGAATAGGCGGGCTGGCCGGGAGAGAGGAAGAGCGACACAATGAATGGCGCGCCCAGCCACAGGCCGGTCACCACCGCCACGCCGCAGGCAAGGGCCGTGAGCAGGGCCAGGCGCAGGGCGGCGGCCACGCGGCGCCCCTTGCGGGCTCCGTAGTTGAAACTGATGATGGGTTGGGCCGACTGCGCCACGGCGTTGGCTATCGAGAACACCACGGGGAAGAGATAGCAGGCGATGCTGTAGGCCGCCACTCCCTGCTCGCCCAGGCGGCCTATGAACATATAGTTGCCCGTGACCATCATCACGCTCATGGCCACCTCGGTGACCAGCGTGGCGAGGCCTATCTTGGCCATGTACACGATGTTGCGCAGCATCAGGGCTATGCTCTTGGTGCTGTGGCTCAGGTGGTAGAACTTCAGGGTGCGGGAGAACCACACGAAGTAGACGAGCACCATCACGCCACCCAGCACGCAGCTGATGGACGTGGCCACGGCCGCGCCGCGCACTCCCATGCCCATGGGGAAAATCATGATGTAGTCGAGCACGATGTTCACCACGGCGGGCACCGCCTCGCACCACATGGCATATTTCGGCGAGCCGTCGAGGCGTATGAGCATCATGCCTATGCATTGTATCATCACGAAGAACATGCCCGGAAGCAGGGGCATCATGTAGCTTATGGCGTTGTCGTGCAGCTCGTCGTTGCAGCCCAGCAGGCGCAGCACGCTGTCCGGCGCCACGGCCATGGGCAGCAGGAGCAGCAGGGAAAGCACGCATGCCGCGGCAAATCCCTGTGTCATGATTATGCGGGCTGCGCGCGTGTTGTCGGCCGAGAGGCGGAAACTTGCCATCACCGAAGCTCCGATGCCGAACATCAGGCCGATGCCCGTGGCCACCATGAAGCCGGGGGCCACGATATTCACGGCCGCAATGCCCGTGGCACCCACTCCGCGGCCCACGAACATGCCGTCGACCACCGTGATGAGCGACGTGAACAGCATTCCCACGAGCGTGGGGAAAAACATGGCCCTGAACAAAGGACCTATCTTCATTTTTGCAAAGTCAAGTTTTCCTTTTTCCATAAGTTAGCAGCGGCTCATAAAAGCGTTCGCAGCGCAAAGATACGAATATTAAGCAGATAAACCAAATTCTACTTCTGCTCTTTCTGCCGCTCTTTCTGTTCCTTCCATTTCCTGTGCATGAGTTCCTCCTTTGCGTGTGCCAGGGGGTGCTTCCATGTGGCTGTCCAGTAGTATGAGGTGGCGGCGTCCGAGTATTCGCCCGCCTGCTCGTGGGCCAGGCCTTCGCGGAAGGTGCTCATGGCTTTGTCGTAGTTGTCAAAATAATCTCCGAACTCGCTTTCTTCACCCGGAAGCTCATACAGCCTGCTCAGGCAGAAAAAGTGGTCGGTAGTGTAGAGGCTTTTGCGCTGGTCTGCAGCGTATTTGTTTTTGAAATCGTCGAATAATGCGGCTGCCTGCCGGAACTCGGCATTCCCGGGCTCATGGCCGTTGAGGCCGTAGATGAGCACGAAAATGGCATTGTAGCGGAAGGGCAGGAAGTCGCTGCCGGCATGTTCGAGGATGGTATTGGCAGCGCGTGTCACCTTGTCGCCGTCTTCCTCCATGGTGCCTTGCTCGATGTCGTAGATGCACACGCGGCACAGGCTGCCTTCGTCGCCGTAGTCGGCTGCGATGCGATACAGTTCCATGGCTTTGTCTTCATAGCCATCGACCGATTCATAGCCCTTGGCAAGGGCCACAATCTCGGAGGGGAGGGCCTCGTCGATGTCGAGCTGGCGCTCCTGCTCCTGCAGGTCGAATATGGCGAGCCTTGCCTGACACTTGTTGTAGACGTCGCGGGCGTTTTTGCTCAGATCGGAATCAAAGGAGCGTTCGGCCGCAATTTGAGCCAGCCGGGCTGCCTCGCGCACGTCGTCGGGCGAATCGCTGCGGGAGAGTGCGTCGGCTTTTACGGCCGTTCCGCCCAGGGCGGTGAACAGCACATGATTTTCCACGGGGGCCAGAATCTCCAGGGCCCCGGCCGGATTTCTCTGCAGCACGAGGTCGGCGTATCGGCAGCTGCCCAGCACGTTCTTTTTACCGGCCGACGATTCGTAGAGTTCGTGCAAGCGCTTGAATGTCTCGCCGTTGAGGGCACGTTTTTCATAATAGTAGCCCTGGAGGGCATCGGCCGCTGCGGGGTCGGTGCCTTTCAGGTGTTCGTATATGGCGTCGATGATGGGCTCGGGCGCGGGCATGAGTATGGCGGAGACGCCGGAGAGCAGCCATTCGTCGGCCGAATAGTTCTTGAGCTTGTTCTTTATTTCTGCGAGCAGATGATTTTTCTCTGTCTCGTTTATGGGAGTGGACATCAGGTCGTAATAAGGCTGCAGCTCGGGCTCGAGATTAATAGCCGGCATGTTCTCGAGATTGCGTGCTATCTGAAGCAGCTTCAACGGCTGATTGTAGGGCGATTCATATTTCAGGCCGTCTAACAGGGCCCTGCAATAGAGCATAGTCAGGCCTGTCGACCATAAATCGCGGGGCATGCCCTCGAAGCGCGTGATGTAGGATTTGCATTCCTTTTCTTCGATAGCGGGGGTTTCCCAGCTTATATTGTGCTGCTTCATGTAGTCGTAGACGGCCCCGAGCAGGACGATGTTGGGGCGCGGGTCGTCGGTCCGCAATGCCGTGTTTGCTGCTTTCATGAGCAGGTTGGAGCCGGCTGCGTAGGGCGCACGATGTGCCACGCGGTGATACTCCGTGATGATGGAGTCGACCTGCTGCTGGCGCTGGGTGCCGAAATACTTTCCATGGCAGGGCACTGCGGCGCAGGCTGCGGTCAGAAGCAGGAAAAACAGTCTCAAAAAGGTCTTGGCGGCCATATCAATCACTATTTAAAGAGTTTTATATCCATATATTTGTTTTCCAGGCGCATGCCGGGGGTCTGCACGCCGCCCGAGAGCTCGCGCACGCATCGGTTCACATAGTCGGCCAGTTCCGACATCATTATCTCGCCGTCGCGGTTGCTGTCGGCCTTTCGCTGCTCCACGCCCTGCTTGATGGCGTAGGTGAACAGGCCGTTGGCTATCGCGTTGTCTTCGATGGCTACCTCCATGCCGCCCGACGACGACAGCACCGTGGCGCCGTTGCCCTTGCTGAAGTCGGTGAATAGCGACTGAATAGCGCTGTTCACCTCCCCGGCTTCCTCGGAGATGGTCATGGAGCCGCCGTTGCCGCGGAACTTCACGGAGCCTGCGGCCACGAGCTTCGTATTGTCTTCAATAAATTCCTCCTTGTCGATCTTGCCGGAGTGGCAGGCGTCGATGAAGCAGTATTTTGCCAGCGGGCGGATGCCGTCGAGCAGGTCCTCGAAGTCGTCGAATCTCCAGCCGGTTCGCGCCGGGTCGCGGAAGTCCATGTCGTGGGTGGCCAGATAGTAGTCGAGGTCGGAATCCAGCACTCCGTGGCCGGCGTAGAACAGCATGGCCACGTCGTCAACGCCCGCGTCGCTGTAGAAATCGCGGAGGCCCCGGAGGCGGTCCTGCGTGGCGTCCGTGTCGGTGATGGCACACACTTTTATGTCGCTGAAACGGCCGGCGCAGTTGCGGCGTATCATCTCGGCGAAGTCGGCTGCATCCTTGGCCGCGTAGCCCAGGTTGTAGGCGCCGTCGCGATACTGCGACACGCCCACGGCGGCGAGATACAGCACCGGTTTGCGCTCGGGCTTGCGGCACCAGATGTTGAGCTCGGTCTTGAACGATTCCGCGCCCTTGTCGTTCATGCACGACACCTCGATGTGGTTGCGGCCGGAAGCCAGCGATACCGGCTTTTTGGCGACATACTCCGAGACGCCGAGCTGCGCGATGTCGTCGCCCAGCCTACTGCCCACGGGCACGCCGTTGACGCTCACCATCAGGCGCGAGAGCTTGTGCATTGTATCTTTTGCTCTGATGTTCAGGGTGATGGCGGTGTCGGCCGTGACGTGGGGGAAAGACGCTGCGTTGGTGATACGCACCGTGGGCACATGGGTGCCGGCGGCGATGTCGGCCGGATTCATGCCCATGCGGCGCACGCGCCTCTCCCAGGCCTTGCGCAGCAGGCGTGCGCGGTCGCCCGAGCCGCCGAGCCGCTCGTACACGATGTCGGGACGGTTGTAGAGCAGGTCGAACTGCTCGAAAGAATAGACGTCGCGGCCGCGTGTGAAATGAATCTTGTCGTAGATGCTGCGCGAGCCGCTGTAATAGTGGTCGGGGGTGATGTAGAGGTAGTCGCCGTGTCCCAGGGAGTGCATGAACATCACCGGCGAGAGCGTGGCGGCGTCCCACACGGCCACTGTGCCCCGCTTGTCGAGGGTGTAGAACTTGCTGCCGTCCGGGTGGGGCATGATGTCTATCACCTCCGAGCCGCTGTGCAGGTCGGAGGTTTTTATCGCTGCTCCGTCGCCGCGCTTCCAGAACGCAAGCCGGCCGTGTGAGGTGCCGGCGCCGATTATGTCGCCCGGCAGGTAGACGGCGGCATTGATGCGGTGGTTTCCCAGCGGGGCCTTGTAGGACACGCTGCTGCCTCGGTCGAGGTCGATTTCACACACCAGCTCCACTTCGCCGAACGCGAGGGCGTGTTTCCTGTCGGGGTGCAGCTTCACGCCCATCACGGCATAGGGCGCCTTGTATATTTTCCGGAAACAGGCGGGGTCGTCGAGGTCGCCCATGAGTACGGCGCTGTTGTCGCTGGCAGCCAGGAACTTGCCGCCGCTGAACGGCGGGGTCACGTCGTATATCACATTTAAGCGTCCGAGGTGCTCGTTGAACTTGGAGGCCGGGCGCAGCTTGAGAGAGCCCTTGGCCGTGTAAACGCCGTTGTAGGTGGCGGCCACGTAGCGGTCGCCATCGCGCTGCAGCGAGAAGATGGGGCCGGAGTCGTCGGCGGCCTGCAAGGTGCGCGCCCGCGAGCCGTCCGGATTCCAGAAGGATATGTCGCCGTCGTAGCCGCAGATGCGCACCGTGCCGTCCGGCTCGAAATTGCCGGACGTGGTCTGTTTCCAGCCCCAGCCGTAGGTGCCGGCGGGGTCGGCAGAAGCATCCACAGGGGGCTCGTAGAGGGTGGTGAGCTGCACATTGCCGCGCGCGGCCACATCCTTGAGATATCCGAAATAGTCGATGGGTGCCGTGGCTGTCATTCGCCCGGGCTCCCAGATGACCGGCTCCATGCCGCTCACAAGAATCTTGTCGCGGCCGTCGCTGCTGATGTCAAGCGAGCCGGCCAGCGGCAGGGGCGAGCTGTCGAGGCTGCCTATATAGCCGTCGTTGTCGGCCAAATATATGTCCAGCACGCCGTCGTTGAGCTTGAAGTAGAGGTCGGTGGTGGCTTTTTTCGGATCGCCCACCCGGGATTTGTCTATCGGGTCCATTTCCTTGAGCGACGCCATGTCGAACACGTGGTAATAGTCGTAGCCCATCTCGCCCGGCATCTGAACGCACACGTATGTGGGGTTGACCGGGTGCGGGTAGATGGAATGCACGTTCATTGTCTTGGTGTTGACTATCTTTCGTTTGCGCAGATCCCACATGGCCACGCTGTTGTCGTCGGTGGTGAAGACGTAGCGCTCGTTGTTGGACACTGTGAACTTCCGTATCACGTGGCCGGCCTGTATCCTCACTTCCACATCGTCGGCCATCGCCCCGGCGGCGACCGGCACGCCGGCCAGCAGGCCCACCGCCATCCACAGCGCGCGCAAGGTGAAATCAGATACCGCTTTCATTCAGGGGATTGATAGTGATGCCGGTTGCGACTTCCGCCACGGTTCCGGCGGCGGTGTCATAATAGAATATAGCAATCTCGGTGGGCACGGGTGCGCGCATCTCGCCGTCGATTTCCCACAGCGTGCGGTCGATGCAGAAACCGCCTTCGGCGAGTGCCGGCAATATCTTGTTTATCTCTTCGCCGTCGCGGGTGTAGGAGGCGTAGAAGAAACGGACATCGTCCACCGGCAGCGAGGTGTACACCTCATGGCGGTCGAGCAGGTCTATCTCAGAGGGAAGCTCGCTGCGCAGCTCGGGAATGGATGCGGGATAGCCTGGGCGGGTGGCCAGGGCCTTGCGTCCGCTCAGATACGCCGCCAGCGATTTCTTGCCCGAGGTGACACGGGGCGACAGTGTGAGCTGCCGGTTGGTGGTGGTGGACACCACGCGCATCGCTTGCTTCTCGGAGCTCCAGTTGATTGTGGCCGAAGCCGGGAACTCGTCGCCGCGGCCCAGCTGTTTTCCGCCGATGTTGATGGCCGGAGTGTTTATGTAGAGGATCTTGTAGTTGTCGGTCTGTGCAGCGGCCGCTATGCACGCAAGCACGGCCAGGAGCACGAATGTTATTTTTTTCGTCATATTCATTTTTTAATTTTTCGGGCATGATAGCCATCCACCGCAATGCCGAAAATGGTGAAGTATCCGGAAATTATCAATATATCGCACACCTGTCCCCACACGAGGTAGAGCACGAACAGCACCGCGGCAAAAAGCGTGGATAGCGACAGCCACGACAGAGCCACGCGCCACACGTAGCGGCGTGGGCGCAGCCGGGCCGGCAGCAGGTCGGAGAGGGTCTTGCGCCGTATCATAAGGATGGTGACGGCGTAGAACACTATCCATAGCGCCGCCATGGCCGCGATGCTCACTCTGTGGCAACCGCTCTCCAGAGCGTGGTAAGCGTTGTATATGATCATTACGCCCGGCATGTCGCCTGCCAGTGTGGAGTGGATGTCGTCGTCCGTGAAACTGCCGATGAGGATGGTCTTGTCGCGTAGCAAGTCGGCGATATCAATCATGTGGGCCACGTCAAGGATATCTGTGCCCATGTTCAGCCACTGGCGGGGCATGTCGCCCGATTCTGCGCCCGCCCGCACCGGGAAGTCGAGGAACAGGGCGCGCCGTGCCGGTTCTCCCTCATTGTCGAGGCTCAGAAAAGTGTTGCCGCGCAGTGTGTGGCCTGTCACCGTCGTCCACACGTGCAGGGGCAGCGAGGGGCGGCCGTGGTGGAAAAGCGGGAATTTCACGAAGTCCGACTCGTCTATCGTGGTGTTGTAGCCCGAGTAGAAAGCTTTGTCGCGGAGCTCCGCCGGCAGGTCGTCTTCGTCGAGACCGGCCGAGAAGGTTATGCGCGGCATGGACTGTGCCAGAGCGAGAAGCGCGGAGTCTGAGCCGGTGGCGTAGCGCGACGAAAGCACGATGTCGCATATCACGTGACGATAGCCACCCACGGAGTCTATAAGGGAGAGCAGCCGCAGCAGCTTGCCCCTGTCGGTGATGTCGGTGACGCCCAGCGGGAGCCCGAAATCGTCGGCCACGTCCACGAGCGCCTTGTCGTAGGACACGTTTATGGCGAGCACATCGGCAGGCATGGCGCGGTCTTTCCCCGTGGCCCACGTGACAATGGTGTCGAACCATCGCAGCGATTGTTTCTCGCCGCCGGTGGAGTAGGGGATGTTTCCTGCCACGTAGCATGCATAGGTGAGCGCGAGCGCCTGCAGGCACGCGAAGATATGGACCCGGTTTTCATAAACCAGTTTCCTGCATTGCGGCAAAATGTTGATGCGGCGCCAATTCATTGAATGTCAAAACAAAGAAACAATGGCAAAGATAGTGAAAAATCCCGAATTATCACTTCGCGTAACTCTCCGGCGAATTGATCGTAGAGCAAAAAAAACGCGCATAGGCTCAAAGTGAAAAATCTATTTGTTTGAAACCCAGGCAGTAAACCGCATCTCCGCCGCTCTCCATTGTTGAATCACAGCAACTTATAAAATTCTCAGCGCCTCGTAACAATTCAGCTTTATGCTAAGTCGTAAGGAGAAAACTCGCGCAGAGGCGCAGAGTATTATATAAAGAGCTGAAATTCGGGGTTAAAGAGCGTCGGAGACGCGACATTCCTTAACCTCAGGTCGAGCGCAGCGAGGCCTGAGGGACCACCCCAAAAGACCTCGGCGCTTCGGAGATGCGCTGTTTTCTCACAAAGATGTGTGTAATGACATCGCGTCTCCTACGCGGCTATTAATCTGAGTTTCAAATTAATAAATACTCTACCCCCCCCCCAGGCGCGAGTTTTCCCACATTCATTGGCTGAATAGTTGCATAAAGAGGTAACAATTCAGCCAATTGAGAAAGAACGCGCCCCAGGCGCGTCGCTTGTCTTCCACCTTTGAGGGGGCGGGGGGCTGCATGATTCGCAGTTAATAGTATATTTCTCCGCGCCTACTATAGAACAAGCAAGGTGCTAAAGCCACATGTGCAGCCCCCGCGTAGCGGGGTGCCAAAGTTAGCCTATGGCAAGTGCCGCGTTTAGTGGCATGCAGCCATAGGTTCATGCCAGCCCCCCAACAAAAAACTCCGCGTAGCGGGGTGTCTTCAGAATAAATGGTTCAACAGATGGCGCTGAGACGCCCCGCTAAACGCGGAGCTCGTGATGATGGGGAGGCGCGACAAACCTACGGCTGCGCTCAGCTAAACGCCGAGCTTGCCGCAGGCTAACTCCGGCGCACCGCTAAACGCGGTGCCGACGCGGCTAACGCCGCTGGCCATGCAGAGGTGGATACTTTTGTTTACCGCCATGTTGGCCGTCAATATAAATGGTGCGCCGCGGGATAGCTCAGGCCTCCCGTCCTTCCGTCCAGTTCTCTTTTCTTTTTGATTTAGGGCAATGCCCTATCGGGATAATCTGCGCGAGTTTTCCTATAAACGCGAGTTCGGGATAACGACAAGAAATTAGTCTACATGTAATACATGTACATCATCGGGCGGCCATATAATGGTCGCCTGACTTCTATCCACAAA
>CAYUUN010000038.1:0-16894 GCA_964447895.1 uncultured Bacteroides sp.
GGCAAGTGCCGCGTTTAGCGGTACGCAGCCATAGGTTCCGGCCGCCCCCTCCCCCAATCCAGGCTCCCCGCGGGGCGTCTCCTCCATTTGAACGGGCATGCATATTCAACCCGGACGGGGGCAAGCGCGGCAGAGCCGTGCGCGCAGCACTGCGGCAGAGCCGCAGCCACGAATATAGCCACATGCCAGCGCGGCAGAGCCGTGCGTGGCTTGTGGTACCCATCCATCCCTTCATGAAAATAGAGCCGCATAGCGGTTCAACTTTCCGGGGGACAGACGCCCCGCTAAACGCGTAGCTTTTGTGTGTGGGGGCGGTGGACCTTGGGCTGCGCACCGCTAAACGCGGGGCTTGCCCAAGGCTAACTCCGGCCACCGCTAAGCGCGGTGCCAACGCGGCTAACGCCGCTGCCCAGCGCAAAAGCCGTACAAAAGACGCGCCGGGGTGCCAACGCGGCTAACGCCGCTGCCCAGCGCAAACGCCGTAAAAAAGACGCGCCGGGAGCGCGTCCCGAGACATAGCCGCGGGGTAAGCGTAGCGCACCACGCGGTTGGCGCACACCCCAATCCATGCTCCCGCCGGGGCTGAGGGCCGGCGGGGGGGGTTACTGCTGGTTGAGAGGGGTCATGTGGTAGCCCAGGGCGTTGAGCTCCATGGCCATGCCGGCGAGGTAGAGCTGGTGGAGGGCGGCGATGTAGCAGCCCAGGGCGGCCTGGGTGCCGGGCTCTACGTGCTCGTGGCTCAGGAGGCTATAGACGCGCGAGGCGCACTCGGCCACGAGTTCGGTGATTTTCTCGGCGGCCTCGTCGCGATAGCCCAGGAGGTCTTGCACGATGGCTTCGTCCATGTTGTCGTAGCCGCGCATGTCGCGCAGCTTCTCGTAGAAGTCGGTGCGGGCGGCGTGGTGCTCCCAGTCGGTGTCCCAGTAGAAGGCCATGGCCATGCCGGTGAGCATCATCCATCCCAGCGACACCACGGGGTATTGCTGAAACTCGCGGGCGCCGTCGGGCATGTAGGCGCGGGCCACGGTGCTCCATTTTTCTTCCACGTCGGGGCACTCGGGCACGTGGGCGTCGAGTGCTTCTTTCTTTTGCAGAAATTCTATGAGGTCGCGGCGCACTTTTTCTTCAAACTGCGCCACCATTTCTTTGTTGTCCATGGGGTTGTGTGTGTTTTATAGCTTGTATTCGTCGTATTTGAACAGAGGCGTGGAGAGGTAGCGCTCGCCGGTGTCGGGCAGCAGGGCCACGATGGTCTTGCCATGGTTTTCGGGCTTGCGGGCGAGCTCGATGGCGGCCCAGAGGGCTGCGCCGGAGGAGAAGCCGGTGAGGAGTCCCTCGCGTGTGGCCAGCAGGCGCGCGCCGCGCATGGCGTCGTCGTCGGACACGCTCACGACGGCGTCGACCACAGCCGGGTCGTAGTTGTCCGGCACGAATCCGGCGCCTATGCCCTGTATCTTGTGGGGGCCGGCGGGACGGCCCTCGAGCACCGCCGATGCCTCGGGCTCCACGGCCACCACACGGATGGCCGGGTTGTGGGCCTTGAGAGCGCGGCCCACGCCGGTAACGGTACCACCGGTGCCCACTCCGGCCACGAAGATGTCGACGTGGCCGTCGGTGTCGCGCCAGATTTCCTCGCCGGTGGTGCGGCGGTGGGCGGCGGGGTTGGCGGGGTTCTCGAACTGTCCCATGATGATGGCTCCCGGGGTGGCGTCGCGCAGCTCCTCGGCGCGGCGAATGGCTCCTTTCATGCCTTCGCTGCCGGGGGTGAGCTCGAGGGTGGCGCCCATGGCCTGGAGCAGGTTGCGGCGCTCGAGGCTCATGGTTTCGGGCATGGTCAGGACGATGCGGTAGCCCTTCACGGCGGCCAGCCACGCCAGGCCTATGCCGGTGTTGCCGCTGGTGGGCTCGATGATGGTGGCGCCGGGCTTGAGGCGCCCGCTGCGCTCGGCATCTTCGATCATGGCCAGGGCGGCGCGGTCCTTCACGCTGCCGCCGGGGTTGAAGCACTCGGCTTTGACCAGCACGCGGGCGTCGAGGTGCAGCTCGCGCTCGATGTTGTTCACTTCTATCAGGGGGGTGTTGCCAATGAGGGAGACAACGCTCGGATATATCTTTTCCATAATATATATGTGTATTTATCGGGGGGTGTTCACTGCCTTGCTCTGGAGGATGCGCGAGCCCGGGGGCACCGACTCGGTGAGCCACACGTTGCCGCCTATCACGGAGTCGTGGCCCACGGTGATGCGGCCCAGCACGGAGGCGTTGGAGTAGACCGTGACGTTGTCTTCGAGTATGGGGTGGCGCGGCACGTTGACGGGGTGCCCCTGGTCGTCGAGGGTGAAGTTGCGGGCGCCCAGCGTGACGCCCTGGTAGAGCGTGACGTGGTTGCCTATGACGCATGTCTGGCCGATGACCACGCCGGTGCCGTGGTCGATGGCGAAGTACTCGCCTATGGTGGCTCCCGGGTTGATGTCGATGCCCGTGGCGGAGTGGGCCATCTCGGTGAGTATGCGTGGTATCACGGGCACGCCCAGGCCCAGCAGGGCGTGGGCCGTGCGGTAGTGGAGCATGGCGGTGACCACGGGGTAGCTCAGGATGATTTCGCCGTAGTTGTCCACGGCCGGGTCGTTGTTGTAGATAGCCTCGACGTCGGTGTAGATCAGGCGCTTTACCTCAGGCAGCAGGTCGATGAAGTCGGTGGCGCGGTTGGCGGCCACGGCGTCGGTGTTGAGCTCGCCGGCGCAGCGGTGGAAGTGGAGCGCGCTGGTGATTTCGGCCACCAGGGTTTTGTAGAGATGCTCCACGTTGACGCCCACGGAGAACCAGCGCATCTGGCTGTCGTTGCGGCGCGCGTCGAAAAAGTCGGGAAAGACGATGGCGCGCACCAGGCGCATGATTTCTTTCAGGCCCCCGATGGTGGGGAAAGGCCCCTCGCCGTCGGGCACCATGCGGCTTTCTTGCACGGTGGGCTGGGCCAGGATGCTGATGTTTTTCAGCAATATATCTTCGGTGTTCTTGCTCTGCATATTATTATAATAGATGAAATGCGTCGATATTATAACACCGAAGGGCCCCCGATTGTTGGGCGCCTACTGCAGCAGCGGCTTGGTCATCTCGATGCCGGGGCGCACGTGGAGCGTGAGCGACGCGAAGCGGCCTGTGGAGTCGCTGCGGTAGCTGATGTGGTAGTATTCGCGGCCGAAGAAGTCCATGGTCCACACGGCCTGCCCCACGGCCTCGCCGCGGCCCGGGCGCAGCCGCTCGTTCATGACCACGTCGAAGCCGGCCACCTCCACCTCGAGCACGGCGGAGCCTTCGTCGCCCACGCCGGCCAGGCCGGTGCGGCGCAGCTCCACGCGGCCGTCGGGGCGCACGCGCAGGTGCAGCTCGGGTTCGCAGTCGGGGTCGCCGGGCATCAGGTCGGCCTCGAGGGTGTATTGCCTGGCCTCGCGGTGGCGCCGGGGCATGGCGCTGAGAGCCACGATGGCGGCAGCCAGCACGCTGGCTATCACGTAAAATTCTACGGTGTTGAAAACGCTCAGTAAATTCATGCCCAAAGGTAGCAATAAAGTTTGAGTAAAAAAGCACAGGGCGGCAATTTTGTAACTATTCAGCAATGCTAAGCCGTAAGGAGAAAACTCCCACAGAAGCGCATAGAATTATATAAAGAGCTGAAATCGGGGTTAAAGAGCGTCGGAGACGCGCTGTTCCTCAACCTCAGGTCGAGCGCAGCGAGGCCTGAGGGACCACACCAAAAGGCTCCGGCGCTTCGGAGATGCGCTGTTTTCTCACAAAGACGTGTGTAATGACATCGCGTCTCCTACGCGGCTTTTAATCTGATTTTCTTATCTATAAATAAAAATTCTCTGCGCCTTTGCGCGATTTTTCCCAGATGCAAATCAAATACACTGAATAGTTACGCAATTTTTGCACTATCTTTGCCGCGTGAAACGCATCGTATCAGCCATAACGTCGATCGTGATGCCGCGCGTGTGCCCGGTGTGCCGCCGCTCGCTGCTGCCGGCCGAGGAGCTCATGTGCACGGGCTGCCTGGCTGCACTGCCGCGCACGGCGATGCACCTGCAGCCCGACAACAGCCTGGTGGCGCGCGTGGCGCGCCCGGGACTGCGCCCCGTGCTTGCGGCCGCGTGGCTCGACTACGACCGCCGCTCGCCCTATGCCGCGCTGGTGCGCGACGCCAAGTTCGGCTCAAAGCCTGCGATGTCGCGCGAGTCGGGGCGCCTCTTCGCCCTCGAACTGCTGGCCGACGGCGTGGAAGCGCTGCGCGACGTGGACGTGCTGCTGCCGGTGCCCATGCACTGGACGCGACTGCTGCACCGCGGTTTCAACCAGAGCCGCGAGGTGGCCCTGGGCATCTCGCAGGCCACAGGCATCCCCGTGGGCGACAACCTCGTGGCCACCCGCGGCCACCGGTCGCAGACGCGCGGCCGCGCCGAAGACCGCCGCCGCAATGTGGCGGGCATCGCCGCCCTGCGCCGCCCCGGCGAGCTCGAGGGGCTGCACGTGGCGGTGGTGGACGACGTCGTTACCACCGGCGCCACCATGTGCGACGCGCTGCGGGCTGTGGAGGCCGCCCGGCCCCGCGCAGTGTCGGTGCTCGCCCTGGGCGCCGTGCGCAGCGACGCCTGGGTGTTCCGCGACGGCCCGGAAGAAACCGCCCCGCCCGGCGAAAAGCCTGATTAAGAAAGGGCTCGCGCAAAGCCACAGAGGCGTATAAAGAGCTGTAAATTAATAGACGACGCGCCGGGGGCGCGTTGTCTATTAAATTGCAGCTTTTTATATATCGCTCTGCGCCTCTGCGCGAATTTTGCCCACAAAACCCATAAATTGTTAAGGATAGTTAATTTTTAGGGGCGAAATTGAACCTTTTTCACAAAAAAATGTCATAGTTGTATAATATATCGTAAAAATTATTTAATTTTGCGATTGGAAAACGTCACTACTGTGAAAGAAGAAGCTACGCCCAACATAAACACTCCCGCCCCGGAGGCGCCGGCCCCCGCAGCTGCCGCCCCCGCCACCTGGCACACGTGGATGGCCGCCCTGGCCGCCGTGCTCGCGCTGGGGGCATGGCTGGTGCTGTGCTTCAACGGCTATGCGGCCCTGGGCGTGGGGCTTGCCGCATTCGTGGCCGGCATCCTGGGCCTGCGGGCCCACACCCGCCCGTGGCGCAACGTGGCCACCACGGCGATGATAGCCTCCGGCGTGGTGCTGGTCGTGATCTCGGCCTTCTTAGTGGTGATTTTCTGGGGCCTCAGCGCCATATAGGGTCCCCCGACATCTGCCGTTTGATTCCTCAAAACCATACACATGAAACCTACTCTTTTTGTACTTGCAGCCGGCATGGGCAGCCGATACGGCGGCCTCAAGCAGCTCGATGGCGTGGGTCCGCAGGGACAGACCATTATGGACTACTCCATCTACGACGCCATCCGCGCCGGATTCGGCAAGGTCGTATTCGTGATTCGCAAAGATTTCGAGCCCGATTTTCGGGAGAAAATCCTCAGTAAATACGAGGGACACGTGCCCGTAGAGGTGGTGTTCCAGTCCATCGACAAGCTGCCCGAGGGCTACACCGCCCCCGAGGGCCGCGTGAAGCCCTGGGGCACTAACCATGCCGTGATCATGGGCCGCGACGCCATCCACGAGCCTTTCGCTGTGATCAACGCCGACGATTTCTACGGCCGCGACGCCTTTGAGGTGATAGCCCGCGAGCTCTCGCGCGAGCACACCGCCCCCGGCGACTACTGCATGGTGGGCTTCCGCGTGGGCAACACCATGACCGAAAACGGCACCGTGGCCCGCGGCGTGTGCTCCACCGACGAAAAGGGCATGCTCACGGGCGTGGTGGAACGCACCGACATAGGCTACGACGCCGACCATGCCATCACCTACACCGACGAAAACGGCAAGACCTGCACACTGGAGCCCGCCACCCCCGTGAGCATGAATCTGTGGGGTTTCACGCCCGACTATTTCGACTATTCCGAGCGTGAGTTCCGCCACTTCCTCGACGCCCGCGGCAAGGAAGAGAAGAGCGAGTTCTATATCCCCACGTGCATCGACACGCTCATCAACTCCGGCGAGGCCACCGTAAAGGTGCTCGACACCGATTCGCGCTGGTTCGGCGTCACCTACGCCGCCGACCGCCAGGGCGTCGTCGACCGCCTGGCCGCCCTCCACGCCGCCGGCGAATACCCGGACAAAATGTTCTGAGGCTCCCCGCCCCGTACCACTCACACAGAGACGCCCCGCATCCCGCGGGACGTCTCTCGTTTACAACAACCATGAAAGCATCAAACACTCCTATAAACAAGCCTCCCCGCCACGCGCGCGTGGATGTGGCGGATGTGCTGCGTGGATTTGCCGTGATGGCGATTATCCTGCTGCATTCCATTGAGCACTTCAATTTCTATTCCTTCCCGGACACATCAGGGCAGCCGGAGTGGCTCAACTTCGCGGATAAGGCCATTTGGGACGGGCTTTTCTTCGCCTTCGGGAGCAAAGCCTACGGCATATTCGCGTTGCTCTTCGGATTCAGCTTCTTCATTCAGGACGACAATCAGCGCTTGCGGGGCAAGGATTTCCGCGCCCGCTTCTGCTGGCGCCTGCTCTGTCTTTTCATTATCGGCCAGCTCGACGCGATATTTTTCACGGGCGAGATTCTCGTGATGTATGCGCTCGTGGGATTCGTGCTCGTTCTCACATGCCGGCTGTCCACACGCACGCTCGTGATGCTCGGGGCGTTTTTCATTCTCCAGCCCATCTGCATCTATCAGATGATACGCGCATGCGCCGACCCCGCCTATGAAATTGTCAAGATAGAGTCGGGGCCGTATTGGGCAGCCACGTATGCGGCCCAGTCGGCAGGCTCGTTCCTGGACACGCTCAAGGTGAACCTTTGGGAGGGTCAGCTGGCAAGCCTCGCATGGGCTTGGGAGCACGGCAGGCTGCTACAGACGGCCGGTCTGTTCATATTCGGCATGCTCATCGGGCGAAGCGGATGGTTCGGCAAGCAGCATCTGCCTGAGTGGGGGAAAGTGTTGGCCGCTGCGATACTGGTCTATTTCCCGCTCACGGGCCTTCTCAATATGGTGCCCCACTATGTGGAGAATCCCAACTTCTTGACCCCTTTCAACATTCTCGCCGGCTCGCTCGCCAACCTGTGCCTGATGCTGATGCTTGTGACCGGAATACTCTTCGCCTACTACCGCACGGAAAAATTGGCGGCAAAACTGTCGCTACTGATACCTTACGGACGCATGAGCATGACCAACTACGTGTCGCAGGGAATCATAGGTTCGGCCCTTTACTACAACTGGGGCCTGCACCTTCAGATGGGGATTGCCGGCAGCCTCCTGATAGGCATAGCCATATTCCTCGCACAGTGGGCAGCGTGCCGGTGGTGGTTCGCCACCCACAGCCACGGACCTCTTGAATACGTGTGGAAAAAAGCCACCTGGATATGGTAGCTGCCCGGAGGCAGCGGCGTGAGCCGCGTTGGCTCAGCGCTTAGCAGGGCGTCTGCGTCACGCTAATGGGGAATCAGGCTCGCATGACCCCGCTCGGGCTATGCCCTCGGAGGCCGCTCGCCGGATTGTGAAGAAATTGGCCACGAACCGCGGAGTGCGCTTCGCTTACCCCGCGGCTATGGCTCGGGACGCGCTCGCCGGCGCGTCTTTTCGCGGCTCTCTTTTTCATGAGAGATGGCAGGGTACCACAAGCTACGCACGGCTCTGCCGCGCTTGCATGTGGCTATGTGCGTGGCTGCGGCGCTGCCGCAGGACTGCGCGCACGGCTCTGCCGCGCTTGCTGCCTTTGGCGCTTTCCTGCGCGTCATTGTTTGGCAGGCCGGAAACAAAAAAGGATGCCTCGCGGCATCCTTTTTGTGCGCTTCAAGGTGGACTCGAACCATCGACCCTCTGATTAACAGTCAGATGCTCTAACCGACTGAGCTATTGAAGCGTATGTGAATGTGATAATGATAATGAGCGCTTCAAGGTGGACTCGAACCATCGACCCTCTGATTAACAGTCAGATGCTCTAACCGACTGAGCTATTGAAGCGTTTTTTGCATGTCCCCTCCGGGATTAGCGATGCAAAATTACTACATTCAATTCAATTATGCAAGCGTTTCCACAAAAAAATCAAATTTTCGGGAAATTGCGGCTCGTGGGTAAGGCTCGCGCAGAGGCGCAGAGAGCTATTTAAAGAGCTGCACACCTGAGATAAACGACTGTCTTAGACGCGGGCCGGAGGCCCCGTTAGATGATGTCGAGAATCTGGTTGGCGTGGGTTTTGGTCTTGATGTCCTTGGGGCCGAAGATGTGGGTGATGGTGCCGTCGGGGCCCACGAGGAAGGTGGTGCGCAGGGTGCCCATGTACTTGCGGCCGGCCATGGTCTTCTCTCCCCACACGCCCATTGCCTCCTGCAGGGTGTGGTCCGGGTCGGAGATGAGGGTGAAGGGCAGGTCGTGCTTCTCGATGAAGCGGCGGTGTGATGCCTCGCTGTCGCTGCTCACGCCCACGACGCGATAGCCGCGCCCGGCCAGCTCCGCCATGTTGTCGCGCAGCGAGCAGGCCTCGGCGGTGCAGCCGGGGGTATTGTCCTTGGGATAAAAGTAGAGAATGAAGGGCGCGCCGACCAGCTGGGCGGTGGTCACGGTGTTGCCGTCCTGGTCTTTGCCGAGAATGGCGGGCAGATGGTCTCCTATTTTCATGATGTCATCAGTTGTTTGATTGTTTTTGAAATGAGTTCGGTCTCGAAGCCTCGCGATGCTGCGTGGCGGAACAGGCGGGTGCGCCCCTCGTAGGTGGCCAGGGCCTCCGGCCCCAGCGAGCGGGCCTTGGCGGCCACTACAGCCCTCAGGGCGGCAGCGTATTCGGCCGCGTCGATGGTGTCGAGGGCCTCGCGGGCCGCGGCGCCGGTGATGCGCTTGGCTGCCAGGGCCGCGGCTATCTTGCGGCGTCCCCAGCGGGCGAAAGCCACTTTCTGGCGCACGAAGGCGCGGGCGTAGCGGTCGTCGTCGACGAAGCGCTTGCGCTGCAGCTCCTCCACTATGGCCTGCGCGTCGGCCGCGGGCACCTGCCAGCGGCGCAGTTTCTGCCGCAGCTCGGCCGTGCAGTATTCGGCCCGGGAGCATGCATCGGCCAGGCGCTCGGCGGCCTGCTGCGGGGTGAGTGGCTTTTTCATCAGGCTATGGTTTTACGGCGCAGGCATAGCGCGGGCGGCCGTAGAAATCGCGCTCCACCTCCACCTCCCGGAGGCCGGCGTGCTCGAGCGTGGCGCACACCTCGGGGGCGTAGAGCGAGTTGATCTCGCACCACAGGGTGCCACCCGCCCGCAGGGATGCAGCGGCCGCGGCGCCCACGGCGCGGTAGAAGAGCATGGGGTCGCTGTCCGGCACGAACAGGGCCAGCGACGGCTCGTAGAGCAGGACGCGGTCGGTCATGGCGTCGCGCTCGCTGTCGGCCACGTAGGGCGGGTTGCTCACCACGATGTCGAAGCTCTCGCCGGCCGGCGCGGCGGTTTTCAAAACGTCGGCCTCCACGAAACCGACATTGCGGATGCCCAGGCGCGAGGCATTCCCGCGGGCCACATCCAGGGCCGGCGTGCTCACGTCCACGGCCGTGACGCTGCAGAAGGGCAGCGCGCGGGCCAGCGCCAGGGCTATGCATCCGCTGCCGGTACACAGGTCGAGCACGCGCAGGTCGCGGGTGTCGCGGTAACGGTCGACGATGCGGTCCACCAGCCCCTCCGTCTCGGGCCGGGGGATGAGCACGGCGGGCGTCACGTGCAGGTCGAGGCCGCAGAAACGGGCGTGGCCCGTGACATACTGCACCGGCTCGTCGAGTTCGGCCACGCGGCGCGCCATGGCCGTGAGGCGCTCGCAGGTGAAGTCTTCGAGCTCGCGGGCGCCGTTCACGGCCACGTCGACGGGCGTGTAGCCCGCGGCGTCTTCAAGTATTATCCGCGCCGTGGCGTCGGCCTCGTCGCGGTCCATGCCGTGGCGCTGCATGATGTCGAGCAGGCTGTGTCGCAGTTGGGAGAGAGTCATGGCTGCGGTCAGTTTTCGGGTTCCACGTCTTCGTCGCCGTAGAAGAAGGCGGTGTCTTCCAGGCTGTCCTCGCCCCAGGCCGAGGGGTCGATGTGCTGCAGGTCCTCGCCCTCGAAGTCCTCGTCGTCCTCGCCTTCGGCGCCGGGCTCGTAGCTGAAGATGAAGTCGTCTTCCTCCGTCACTCGGTGCTTGTCGTCGAGGTCGCGGCGGGCGATGTCCGGGGTGGCCAGGCGGTTGTTTTCGTCGGTGATGGCGCGCCACAGTAGGTCTTTGAGCTCCGTGAGGCCCTCGCCGGTCACGGCCGAGATGAACACGTGGGGCACATCGGCGGGCAGCGTGGCCTCGATGGCGTGGCGCAGCTCGTCGTCGAGCATGTCGCTCTTGCTCACGGCCAGCACGCGGTATTTGTCGTTGAGCTGTGGGTTGAACTGGCGCAGCTCGCGCAGCAGTATCTCGTACTGGGCGGTGATGTCGTCGGCATCGGCAGGCACCATGAACAGCAGCACGGCGTTGCGCTCGATGTGGCGCAGGAAGCGCAGGCCCAGGCCTTTGCCCTCGCTGGCGCCCTCGATGATGCCGGGGATGTCGGCCATCACGAACGAGCGGTTGTCGCGGTAGCTCACGATGCCTATCTGGGGCTCCATGGTGGTGAAGGGATAGTCGGCAATCTTGGGGCGGGCCGCCGATACGGAGGAGAGCAGCGTGCTCTTGCCGGCGTTGGGGAAGCCCACGAGGCCCACGTCGGCCAGCAGCTTCAGCTCCAGCACCACACTCTTCTCGATGGCGGGCTCGCCGGGCTGGGCGTAGCGCGGGGTGCGGTTGGTGGAGCTCTTGAAGTGCCAGTTGCCCAGGCCGCCGCGGCCGCCGCGCAGCAGCTTCACGAGCTGGCCGTCGTCGGTCACCTCCGTGAGGTACTGGCCGTTTTCTGCGTCGTACACCACCGTGCCGCAGGGCACGTCGATGATCACATCCTCGCCGTCCTTGCCGAAGCTGCGGCCGGCGCCGCCGCTCTCGCCGTTGCCGGCGAAGATGTGGCGGCGGTATTTCAGGGGCAGCAGCGTCCACATGTTGCGGTTGCCGCGCAGGATTATGTGGCCGCCGCGGCCGCCGTCGCCGCCGTCGGGGCCGCCTTTGGGCACATACTTGGCGCGGTGGAAGTGGCGCGAGCCGGCGCCGCCCTTACCCGAGCGGCACAATATCTTGACGTAGTCTATGAAGTTTGAATCTGCCATGACGATGGTTATGAGGTTTCTCAGTTATAACGCCCGCGGGCGGCGCAGAGTTGCCGCCGGCATCCGGGAGATATGCAAAATTAACAAAAATCCCGCATTATTTTGTGATGCCCGCCATATTTCATAACTTTGCCGCCGAAAAACCCACACTCAACACCTTATGAAGAAGATTTTACTCACAGCAGCCGTGGCCCTGGCCCTCACGATGGCCGCCTGCGGCCCCAAAGGCCCCACGGGCGACACCAAGGCCGATGCCAAATATCTCGTAGAGCAGTGCGTGAAGGCCCAGAAAGACGGCAAAGACCAGGAGGCCAAGAAGCTCACCGACGAATACATGAACTACTACAAGGAAAAAGGCACGGCCGAAGCCGCCGAATTTGCCTTCGCCGTGCTCGCTGCCATGGGCGACCTGCCCGCCGACGAGCAGAAAGCTATCATAGGCCTCAACTGATGAAGGACAATCCCACCATAGCGGTCTATTGCAGCGCCGTCGACTCCCTGCCCGACCACTGGCAGGAGGGCGCGCGTGTCACGGGCCGGTGGATAGGCTCGCACGGCGCCACGCTGGTCTACGGCGGCGTGGCCGCAGGCCTGATGACCACCGTGGCCGCCGCCACCCACGAGGCCGGCGGACGCGTGGTGGGCGTCGTGCCCACGCGCCGCCGCGACTGGGCCTCGCCCTACAACGACATAGTGGTGCCCACCAGCGACCTCAACGAGCGCAAGGGCACCATGCAGCTGCTGGCCGATGCCTTCGTGGTGCTCCCCGGCGGCTACGGCACCCTCGACGAGTTCTCGACCTCGTTCAGCTACATCAACTTCACCGACCAGCCCGACAAAACCATCGTGGTCTACAACCCCGACGGCCTCTACGACCCCCTGCTCGAGCAGCTGCGCCGCATGGTCGACGCCGGCCTGCTGCGCCCCGCAGCCATGGACGTGCTGCGCGTGGTCACGCGACCTGACGACATAGCCCGCGAGCTCGACACGCTGTTTAAGAAATGAGCAAGAGCCCTCTCTACACCCGCAGCGGCGACCGCGGCACCACCTCGCTCGTGGGGGGCACCCGCGTGGCCAAGCACGACGCCCGCCTGGAGGCCTACGGCACCCTCGACGAGCTGAACAGCCACCTGGGGCTGCTGGCCTGCGCCCCGGCCCTCGACGAGCGCGACCGCGCCACGCTGGCCGCGCTGCAGCACCGCCTCTTCGATGCCGGCACCCTCCTGGCCACCGAGCCCGAGAGCCGCTGGCAGCCCGCGCCGCTGCCCGAAAGCGCCGTGCAGCAGCTCGAGAGCGAAATCGACCGCCTCGACGCCGCCCTGCCCCCGCTGAAGCAGTTCATCCTGCCCGGCGGCCACCCCGATGCCGCCCGCGCCCACGTGGTCCGCACCGTGGCGCGCCGCGCCGAGCGCCGCATGACGGCCCTGAGCGCCGCCGGTGTGGACGTGAGCCCCGCGGCCATGCGCCTGGTCAACCGCCTCAGCGACTACCTCTTCGCGCTGGCCCGCACCATCAACGTGCGCACCGCCACCCCCGAAGTGCTCTGGCAACCCGCCTGACCGAAACATCTGCCCCTGGAGTGGAAAAAATGGGCATTTGTTTGGAAATGTGGGCAAAAAGTGCTTACTTTGCAACTCGAAATATCGGCCGGCGGGTGCACGAAGCGCTCGCCGAGTCGAAAACACGCTGTTAATAAGACTAATACACAGATATGTACGTAGCAATCATTGTACTCACAGTAATCGTGGCCGTGCTCCTCATCGGCATCGTGCTCATCCAGAAATCCAAGGGCGGCGGCCTGTCGTCGCAGTTCGGCGGTGCCGGCAACGTCATGGGCGTGCGCCAGACCAACGACTTCCTGGAAAAAGCCACCTGGACCCTGGCCGGTTGCATCCTGGTGCTGTCCGTAGCATCGGCCTACACCATGCCCAAGGCCCACACCGGCGCTGAGGTGCGCACCGCTGCCCCCGCCGCCACCCAGCTGCCCGCTGCCAACCAGTTCGACACGCAGGCTCCCGCGCCCGCTCCCGTGGCTGCACCCGCCGAGGCTCCCGTGGCTGAATAAGGCATAGACACAAACATCACCGGCCGCGTGCGGGCATAGGAAATATGCCCGGGCGCGGCCGTTCACACACATCCGCAATAGAAAACCGCCGCCATAAATCCCTTTTATGGTAAAATATCGAGCGGAGGCGCAGAGAATATAATAATGATAAACATTAAAGATAGTGACAGCGCCCGAAGGGCACTTCTACCTCTAAAAAATAAAACTCTGCGCC
Source organism: uncultured Bacteroides sp. (assembly GCA_964447895.1). Lineage (GTDB taxonomy): Bacteria > Bacteroidota > Bacteroidia > Bacteroidales > Muribaculaceae > CAG-873. The sequence goes on from CAYUUN010000038.1 coordinate 13,591, forward strand.
TCGGCGCGAGGCCATTCCGCGACACTCCGCTCCTCGCCAAGAGATATGTATTTTTTAACAACAGTATTTTCACATTGACCTGATGAATCGTTCCGATCTCGAACTGATGGCCCCCGTGGGCAGCTACGAGTCGCTGCACGCCGCAATCGACGCGGGCGCCGATGCCGTGTATTTCGGCGTGGAGGGCCTGAACATGCGCGCCAAGTCGAGCGCCAACTTCACCCTCGACGACCTGCGCGACATCGCCGCCACCTGCCGGGCGGCCGGCGTGAAGACCTATCTCACGGTCAACACAATAATCTACGACGACGAGCTGGCCACCTGCCGCGCCATCTGCCGCGCCGCGCGCGAGGCCGGCATCTCGGCCGTGATAGCCTCCGACATCGCCGCCATATCCATCGCCCGCAGCGAGGGCGTGGAGGTGCACATCTCCACGCAGTGCAACATCAGCAATATCGAGGCCGTGCGTTTCTACGCCGCCTTTGCCGACGTGGTGGTGCTGGCCCGCGAGCTCAACATGGACCAGGTGCGCGCTATCCACGACGCCATCGTGGAGCAGGACATCCGCGGCCCCCACGGCGGCCTCGTGCGCCTCGAGATGTTCTGCCACGGCGCGCTGTGCATGGCCGTGAGCGGCAAGTGCTACCTGAGCCTGCACCAGATGAACAGCAGCGCCAACCGCGGCAGCTGCACCCAGATATGCCGCCGCGGCTACAGCGTGACCGACCTGGAGACCGGCGACGCGCTCGAAGTGGACAACAAATACATAATGTCGCCCAAAGACCTGTGCACCATTCATTTCCTCGACCGCATGATCGAGGCCGGAGTGAGGGTGTTCAAGATAGAGGGCCGCGCCCGCGGGCCGGAGTATGTGCGCCTGGCCGTCGAGGCCTATTCCGAGGCCCTGGACGCCGCATGCAAGGGCCCCGAAAGCTACACCCCGGAACGCATCGCGGCCTGGCGCGAGAGCCTGGGCAAGATTTTCAACCGCGGCTTCTGGAACGGCTACTATATGGGCCAGCGCCTGGGCGAATGGTCGGCCAAATACGGCTCGTCGGCCACGCGCGTCAAGCACTATGTGGCCAAGGGCGTGAAGTGGTACTCGCGCCTGGGCGTGGGCGAGTTCTTCATGGAAGCCGGCGAGCTGCACGTGGGCGACGAGGTGGTGGTCACCGGTCCCACCACGGGTGCGCTGGTGTTCAAGGTCGAGGATATCCGCGTCGACCTCAAGTCGGTGCCCCGCGCCGTAAAAGGCGATGCTTTCTCCATTCCTGTGCCGGCCAAGATACGTCCCGCCGACAGGCTTTACCGCTGGGAAGACACCGGCCGCAAATGATTTTTTTGATTAAGCGCAGCCATGAAACTCAAGCCGGAATTCATTGAGTCGCTCGACGCCCTGGGCGAGGCCTACCGCGAGCTGCCCGCCGCCCTGGAGGGCGAGCCGGAGGTGAGCGTGCGGCTCAACGCGGCCAAGGGCGTCCGCCCAGCCCCCGGCCTCGACCCCGTGGCGTGGTGCCCCGGAGGATTCTATCTGCCGGAGCGCGTGCCCTTCACCTTCGATCCGGCTCTGCATCAGGGCCTCTACTACGTGCAGGATGCATCGTCGATGGCCCTCGCGGCTGTGGCAGCCATGGTGGCCACGGAGAGTGGCGGGGCGCCCCTGCGCTGGCTCGATGCCTGCGCCGCTCCCGGCGGCAAAACCACCGCCATAGCCTCGCAGCTGCCAGCCGGCAGCGTACTGGTGGCCAACGAGTTCGACCAGCGGCGCTACGGCTCGCTGGTGGAAAACGTGGCCAAGTGGGGCGACCCGCGCGTGGCGTGCGTGCGCGGCGATGCCGCGCGTTTCGGCCGCATGGCCGGAGTGTTCGACGTGGTGAGCGCCGATGTGCCCTGCTCCGGCGAGGGCATGATGCGCAAGGACGCCGAGGCGGCCGCGCAGTGGAGCCCCGCGCTTGTGGCCGACTGCGCACGCCAGCAGTGGCGCATCGTCGACGCCCTGTGGCAGTCCCTGCGCCCGGGAGGCACCTTCATCTACAGCACCTGCACCTTCAACCGCAGCGAAAACGAAGAAATAGTGGCGCGCCTCGTGGCCGAGCATGGTGCCCTGGGCGTGGCCGTGCCCGCCCTTGAGCGACCGGAGATAGTGCCCGGCATCGGCTCGCCCGTGCCCTGCTACCGCTTCGTGCCCGGCAGGCTGCGCGGCGAGGGACTGTTTCTGTGCGTGCTGCGCAAGCCCGGCCACTCACCCGCCGCTACGCCGCGGCCGCCGCGCCCCGAGCGGCCGGACAAGGCCGTGGCCGCTGCCGTGGCATCGTGGCTGCAAGGCGACTACCGGCTGCGCACCGCGCCCGACGGCTGCGTCTATGCCACGCCGGCCGAAGCCGCCGCCCTGGTGCCCGACGCCCCCGGCATGCATGTGGCCACCGTCAAAGGCCGCGACATCGTGCCCGCCCAGGCCGTGGCGCTGAGCACCTCCCTGCGCCCGGAAGCATTTCCCGCCGTCGACGTAGACTACGCCACCGCCCTCAGCTACCTCCGCCGCGAAGCCGTGGCGCTGCCCGAGGCTCCGCGCGGCATCGTGCTGCTCCACTACGGCGGCCGCCCCCTCGGCTTCGCCAAGAACCTGGGCAACCGCGCCAACAACCTCTACCCCCAGCCCTGGCGCATCCTCAGCACCCACACCCCCACCCCACCCCCGCAGGTAGCATCCCAAAAAGTTAACGGCGGGGCACCCAATCGTTGAGGTATTTTTGCCGTGCAGCCGAGGGCATGTAGCTAACTTGAAGTTGTAGCCGCAGCGTGATAGTTGTGATTGCCTATTTTTTTTGCACTGCACAATCCAACACACCGCGAAATTAACGTCATGGTCATTGTGTTGTGATTTGCCTATTTTTTCTTATTTTTGCACTGCACAATCCAACTTAATGTGGTTGTCTTCGATGTGCCGTTTGTTGTGATTTGCCTGTTTTTTCTTATTTTTGCACTGCATAATCCAACTATTTAAGACCACGGCGCATGTTTATTTCAGTTGTGATTTGCCTGTTTTTTCTTATTTTTGCACTGCATAATCCAACGATCCGCAACCGTGTAAATAGCCGCAACAGTTGTGATTTGCCTGTTTTTTCTTATTTTTGCACTGCATAATCCAACTAAAATATTGTTGTAACTTTGCAGTGTCAAGTTGTGATTTGCCTGTTTTTTCTTATTTTTGCACTGCATAATCCAACGCCGCCGAAACCGAGGAGGCCGAATTGACGGTTGTGATTTGCCTATTTTTTCTTATTTTTGCACTGCATAATCCAAC
>CAYUUN010000038.1:16994-24843 GCA_964447895.1 uncultured Bacteroides sp.
GTTGTGATTTGCCTATTTTTTCTTATTTTTGCACTGCATAATCCAACTGGTTTTGCACAACGACCTACCAATCAGCGATTTATACTGCTTTGTAGAATCAAAAAAACAGAAGCCATCTTGACTGATGCTTCTGTTTTTTTATGTGTTTTCTTGTTTGGATGTTTAGAAAAGCTCCAGTTGCATGGTGGGTGGCGGGGCGGCCGGTCGTTTCACTCCGCGAAAAATTTCCATGCTTGCGAATTGTTTGTCGGTAACACACAATACGCCTATTTCGCCCCATTGCGGCACAATGGCACGGACTCGCTTGCGATGGACCTGCGCACTTTCCCAACTTTGACAATGACGCACGTAGAGGGAGAACTGAAACATTGTGAATCCATCGGTGAGCAGTCTCTTCCTGAAGTCGGTATAGGCCTTACGCTGGGCCTTTGTTTCGGTGGGCATATCAAAGAATACGAGTAGCCACATTATCCTATACTCGCTGAATCTGTCGGCTATTTGTGACATCAAATCTCAATTTCAGGATATTTTATGCGCCGCCCCTCGCCACTGTAGCATTTATAAAGAGACGATGCGGTTTCGGCTGCTCCTGTCATGAGGGGGTGTCGCACTCCGTTGATCTTCACTTCCATTGTGGGGATGGACAGTAGCCGGCGTTTTATGTCCCGATCTTTGATTGATGCATTCGGCACTTCGTCAAGGATTTCCATCACAAGTTTATCCACATAAGGCCTGTAGGGTTCCATGATATCGTCGGCCAGGCAGTAGGCGTTGTACTTGTTTCGGTGGAAGATTCCCAGCGTGGGGTGCAATCCCGATGCCACGAGAGCCCGCGCCACTATGGCACGAACTATAGCGTAGCCATAGTTGAGCATGGAATTGGGCTCTTCTCCCTCCGGGTCGCGGCCGGTGGCGAGGGTGTCGCGAAACATATTGCGCCAATAGCATGCCGCGGCCCGGGCTTCGAGATTGTCGCTGTCGCCGCTGCGCACATCGCGGGCCCAGGCCCGCATGTTGCCAAATTTCTCGCCTGTCTTCCACTCGAGCACCGCCCGCTGATTGTTGATTTTCGCCGCTATGGTCTGTTGCCACATCTGTTTTTTCAGGGGAAGGCTTGCAGTGCTTTGCGCCCGGAATCGCTCGCTCTGCTCGGAATGTCCTTCCATCGGAAGCATCAGGCCGGAGGGGAGGTGGCAATCGTCGCACACCACGACGGCAGCTCCACTGTCCATCAAGCCTTTGAGCACCGACATTGTGAGCGATACCTGCGGAGAATCAAGTATCAGCAGGCCTATGTCTTCGAGCGGACGGGTGATCACCCGGTCGGCAGCCCCTTCGACTCCGGGCAGTTCTATGCGCAGCTGATTGCGGGCCACATTCAGGCGCGCGGGATTGCCGAAATATAAGGTCTGTTTTATCATTTATGCATATAAGCTGTCGGCAGGTGGATGCGGCCGAGATTGTCAACTTTTACCTTCACCGGATTTACGGCCGCCCAACGGCCTCCACTTGTCACGCGTATATAATTTCCATTTGCCATCTGCTCATTTGTAGTGTCGGCAAGGGTAGATGTGTGGAGCTTGAAATCGAAATACCATGAAGACAGTTTCTGAATTCTGTAGAGATGGCGGGCGAGGGTGTGAGTGTCGCCCGATGCGGCTGCCGTGGTTATATCTTCGTCTGTTAGCCCTACGATAAACATGTCGTTTACCTGCATGGACACCACGTGGCGCCATCCGGGCAGGGGGAAACGCGCCAGGAAATCATCAGGCAGTTCAATTCCGAGGTTGTTGATTGTGTCCCACAAAGCCTCGGGGTCTTCCACGACAACTGGCAGCCCAAGACGGCGCCGTTCTACAGCTACTGCGAAGGGCACGACGCACTCCTGCAAGTTGCCGTCTTTATCTTCGTAGAGCGAGATATGGTGGTTGTTGCCGTACTTGGCATAGCCGCGGCCCACTTTGGTCATGGATGAAGGTCGCAACCCGGTGCCGCAACGCACGGCTTTTATTTCGGAGCGCAGACCTCCGGGGTGCAGCAGGGGCTCCGACGCAAGGCTTTGCTGAAACGCCTTGTCGCTCCCTCCAACTGCCGCGAAGCGCTCCTCAACGACTTTCTGAACGGCTCCGTCGATAATATCGTGCACGTTCTTAGAGGTGATTTTGCTCAAGGGATATCGTATGACAAAATCATGCTCCCACATCTCTGCCTGCTCTATCGGAGAATCTTTTTCTCCTGCTCGCAACGGTTGCTTGCGGCACGAACGCTCTGCTGCGCGGGCGTCATAACCGTGCTCGGCCAGCCTTTTTTCAACAGCGGCGCGTATTGCAGGCGAGCAAATGTCGGCAGGATTCTCAAACAGGTACTTTAATTTGCGCGGCTCGCTACGCTTCCGGTTGATACCATAGATGGTTTCTTCCGTGAGAGCACCGCGAGGCACAAGCAGGTGTTCCTGCACACACTTGCGCTTTCCGGAATGTCCCACGTAGCGCTTGCCGGGCGTAACGAGCCGCTTGCCGCTCTTAAAGGAGACAGCTATTTTATCTGCGGCATATTGCACGGCAGCCGTAGAGAAGTGTGGGCATGCAGCAGCCCATTTGTCGAGATTTTCTTGGATGTTTGCGCATGCCTCCTCGGTTTTCTGTGCATTCAGGGTGTTGAGGCGATGGATATAGGCCTGTCGCGTAAGCGCTATCACAAGTGCATCGATGGCATGATGCCGGTGGTCGAGGCGTTTGCTCCAGTTGGCGATTCGCTCTTCTGCATGCACCTGGCCGCGGTGTTCGTAGGAAACATATTCTGTTTGTCCGGCTGCCGAATAACGGCGCAGATTCAAGTTGTGCAGAATGTCGTCATAGCCCCATGCATGACGGAAGAAAGATGTGATTCCACCGCTTGTGGCGCACGGATTGAGGCACACGGCGCGCAGCAGCTCGAGAGCCTTGCGTGAAATATATTGTGTCAGGCGCAGGTCGCGGTTGACAAAATCGGTGGGGATTTGACTCCGCGATGTGAGCAGACGGTCGTGTTTCGTTTTAGATATGCCGGCACGCCCTTTCGATGCTTTATAGGACTGATGCAGCTGCTCTACGCGATCGATATAGCGCAGTAGTTCTTCTTCTCCCTGTGCTTCCTTGAAGTCGTAGCCTGTGGCCTGCCCCTTGGCATGATTGCAGTTTCGGTAGGAGCACACTTTATTGGAGAAGCTGTCGTCGAAGAAAATGGAGCGCGGTATTATGTGCTCTTTTTCTGCGTCAATGCCTAAAAGGAATTCTTTCAACGCAACGGGCTGTCCGCAGTACATACAGCAGTGTCCTGCCTCTTCCCACATGCGGAATTTCTGTATTTTGTTTGCACTTGGACGCAGTCCGAGCTCGGCTATTCGAGCTTTTATTGCGGAATTTTCCTTTTCACGCAGGGAATTACGGTCGCTGTCTTGCTTTCTTTGTTCTTTGCTGCGCTGGAGCTCGCGGGCGAGCTCAACTCTGATTTCATCAAAACGGCCGTACCGCTCCATGGCTGCATTGACCAGATTGATCATCTGATTTAGAATCTTTTCAACGACTGGCTGGCGCAGCTGCCCTTTCGCGATAAGGGGCATCCTGTCTATGAGCGGGCGCATCGCATTTTCTTCTTTGCTCAAGCTCTCGGAGTGGCGCACGCCCACCCTCTCACAAGCTTCCGAGTAGTGCAGTCCTTCGCGTTCAAGATACGGGATGAGGCGGCATATGAAACGGGCCGACTTGTCGCCGTAGCCGGGAGCCCGAAAATCAATGCCGAAAAGCGCATCTACGGTTCTTTCGTCGGTGATACCGAATTTAGAGGCTAATGCTTTGCTCAGTTCGTCGCGGCCGGAAACGGAATAGATTGTGTGCCACAGCTGGTACAGCGGTTGACGAAGATAGTCGGAACTTACTCGCATGAGCACCTCACCGGTTTCAGGGTCAATCCGGTCGCTTTCTTCGAATTGAAGGTCGAAAGCAAGCAGCCTCTCGGCATCCGGAACACCGTCGAGCGCCTTTGCCAGTGCCATTCGTGTTGTATTTCCTTTAAGCCCCTTTACAACCTGGGCCGGTATCGTGAATCCGTCATCTTTTTTCAAGCCAAGGATTTTAAGCAGGTCAGAGCCTTTCAGTTGGTCATGGCAGTTGAGGAAGTCAAATATGGCGTATCGCTCTTTGTCGGTAAGATGGTATTCATAGCAGAACCGCCTGTCGTCGCCGAATAGCGATGGCATATCATAGTCTTTCTTACGGCGGCGGTTGGCATGGTTGCACAGCACAATGTTGTTTATGGCTTCCCAAAGGCGCTCTACCTGATAAAGAGGGGAGGTGCGAGGAGCCACACGAGGGCCTATAATCTTTTTTCCTTTTGGCGTATCTATTTCATGCGACTCAAATTCGCATAGCGACACCAGGTGTTTGCATGAGCGCAAAGGGCGCTGAGTAAACACGGCTTTTTCAATTTCATCTATCGCTTCCTCTGTCAGTACGGCGGGATAAAATTTCTGCTGGGCGATGAGTATTTTGTGGAGCTCTTCTTCATAGGATTTGCGCGGAAACACCTGGTTTCGCACGCGATAAGTGTAGGCCTTTCCGCGCGGTGTGCTCAATACTGAATCTTGAAGACGCTCAAAGAAATATTGCCCGGGAGTCAGCCCCGCATGTTCGGCCTCTCTTGCCCTGTCATTCATGCGCGCGAGATACTCCGACTGCTTTTTGTCGTTTATCTCTTCTTTTGCATGGCGGTAGCCCCTGCGCGCATTTATGTGCAATATGATACGCGCGAGCCCGGGTAGCTCTACTTTTTCTCCTGCGGCTGCGCGGGCGCGTAATTCCCATAGCTCGCCAGGGTCAAGCCTGAGTAATTCCGGAGAATAAGTTATGCCGTATTTTTCAAGAACAATGCGCACTCGCTTTCTTCGTTGCTGGAAACGTGCTATGCCGCGATGTAGCGAGCGGTAGGTCGTGCGCTGGCTGCACACGCTCTCGCCGTTGCCTTTTGTGAATCCGGTGGTTTCATCTGTAGAAAGGGGTACTACCCGCGAGCCCATGCCCAATATTTCTATGGGCTTGTTGTCGTCGTCGACGCAGATGGCGCTCCAGCCTATTGAACCAACGCCCAAATCAAGACCGAGAATTTTCTTCATGTTTTGTTCTTTTCTTGCGAATTTTTGTTAACTTTGCAACGCAAAAAGAAAAAAGGCAAATCACAATAAGGATTTTATCCGTTGTGAAAACATTCAGAAAGAGGCGCTCAGGCGCTCTTTCTTTTTTTTTGCGGTGCGGCAGTTTACTGCTCCAAAGATAATGATATTTTTTCAGATTCTTGGGGGGCGGGGGTGAAAAAACGGGGCGAAGGCTTGCATGGGTGGAAAAAAGGCGCTAACTTTGCAGTGCTTTAGTGGCCCCGGCGGGCTGCTGGGCGCACAGGATAGTCTTATGGTGTAATGGTAGCACTACAGTTTTTGGTTCTGTCTGTCTAGGTTCGAATCCTGGTAAGACTACTTTTTAATGAATAATGAATCCCGATTGCGGCACAACTCGACGCTGTCGGGATTGTTTTTAGTTGAATCTGAGAGATGTAGCTATGGCGGATCCTCTTTACAATACGTCGTACGGGGCGCGCACGGCGGCCCGCAGGCGCAAGGCTGCGCGGCGGCGCACGCTGCTGGAAATAGTGTTTGTGGTGCTGGCGGTGATGGCGCTGTGGGGGCTCTATGTGTGGCTCTCGAGCTGGACGGGCCGGGTGCCGGAGGTGGTGGTGAACGACCCGTGGCGCCTGCCGCTCTCGGGCTCGCTGGAGGATGTGAAGGTGCCGGGCGAGGTGCCGGAGGAGATTGTGCGCTATCCGGGCTTCACGGTGAATTTCAACCGCTTTTGCCACATGCCCAACTATGTGGTGTGGGAGCTCACGGCCGATGAGGTGGATGGCCCGGAGCAGCGTCTGTCGAAGTTTTTCGAGGATAAGAGCGTGGAGGGCTGCGCCACGCTGGCCGACTATAAGAAGTCGGGCTTTTCGCGCGGCCACATGGCTCCGGCGGCCGACATGAAGTGGAGCCCGGAGGCGATGCGAGCCTCGCACAACCTGACGAATGTGTGTCCGCAGCTGTCGGTGATGAACAGCGGGGCGTGGAGCACGCTGGAGGGCAACTGCAGGGCGTGGGCGGCGCGCGACAGTGCGCTGGTGATTATCGCCGGCCCGGTGCTCACGGACCGTATGCCGCGCCACATAGGCCCGAGCCGGGTGCCGGTGCCGGAGAGGTTTTTCAAGGTGGTGCTGGCGCCCTACGTAGACCCGCCGCGGGGCATCGGGTTCATCATGCCCAACGCGCGGGTGGAGGGCGGCGTGCAGGGCTGCGCCACCACCATCGACGAGGTGGAGGCCATCACGGGCCTCGACTTCTTCGGGGCGCTCCCGGCCGAGATCGAAAAAGAAGTGGAAAGTCATGCATCGTATCCGTTATGGCAGACATTGAAATGACGCGCGACACCATCTGCGCCATCTCCACGCCGCCGGGCGTGGGAGGCATAGCCGTGGCGCGCGTGAGCGGCCCGGAGGCCATCGACATCGCCGGACGCCTGTGGCGCGGACGCCGCGGGCTGCACGAGCTGGAGTCGCACACCTGCGCGCTGGGCACGCTGCTCGACACCCGCGGCGAGGTGCTGGACAGCGCCCTGGCCACGGTGTTCCGCGCCCCGGCGTCGTTCACGGGCCAGGACGTGGTGGAGCTGAGCGTGCACGGCTCGGAGTGGGTACAGCGCGAGCTCATCATGTCCCTGATAGCCGCCGGCGCACGCCTGGCCGAGCCCGGCGAGTTCTCGCGCCGCGCCTTTGCCGCCGGCAAGATGGACCTGGCCCAGACCGAGGCCGTGGCCGACCTGATAGCCTCCACCTCTCGCGCCGCCCACCGCCTGGCCGTCAGCGGCATGCGAGGCCACTTCTCGCGCCGCATCGAGGCCATGCGCTCGCAGCTCGTGGAGCTCGCAGCCCTGCTCGAGCTCGAGCTCGACTTCAGCGAGGAAGACGTGGAATTTGCCTCGCGCGAGCGCCTGCTGGCCCTGGCCGCCGACGTGCGCGACACCACCGCGCGCCTGGCCGAAGGCTTCGCCGCCGGGCAGGCCATCCGCAATGGCATCCCCGTGGCCATCGTGGGCGCCACCAACGCCGGCAAGTCGTCCATTCTCAACGCCCTGGCCGGCGACGACCGCGCCATCGTGAGCAACATCCACGGCACCACGCGCGACGTGGTGGAAGACACCATCAACCTGGGCGACTACACCCTGCGGCTGAGCGACACAGCCGGCATCCGCCACACCGCCGACGCCATCGAAGCCATGGGCATCGAGCGCTCGCGCCGCGCGCTGGGGCGCGCCGCCATCATCCTGCTTGTGATCGACACCACCGCCCCGGCCGCCGACATCCCCTGGAGCGACGTAGCCGCCGCCCTGAAGGCCGAGCCCGGCACCACCCTAATCGTTGCCGCCAACAAGTGCGACCTGCCCGGCGCCCCCGTCGAGCTGCCCGCGGAAGCGGCAGCAGCCACCATCGTGCCCACCAGCGCCACCACCGGCGCCGGCATCGACGCCCTGCGCCACGCCCTGGCCGACGCCTGCCGCGCCCTCACAGCCGGCGCCGGCGACACACTCGTGGCCAACGCCCGCCACCACCAGGCCCTGCTCGACGCCTCCTCCGCCGCCGGCCGCACCGCCGAGGCCCTCGCCGCCGGCATCCCCGGCGACCTCGTCGCCCAGGACCTCCGCGCCTGCATCCACGCCCTCTCCACCATCACCGGCGCCATCTCCACCCCCGAAATCCTCACCACCATCTTCTCCCGCTTCTGCATCGG
>CAYUUN010000039.1:0-24787 GCA_964447895.1 uncultured Bacteroides sp.
TTTCAAGCTGCCGATTCATCTTTTTGGTCTTTCCTTATCCCGAACTCACGTAAATAGTACTACAACGCAGAAGTAATAAGACTACCCAGTCCCTCTATACAACAGACATCCAATGCCTTACCACCATTGAAAAGCATTTCTACTATATAGTACCTCGTGTCATTTGGAATTTGTCTCCCTTCATTTCAACATCTCCATCAATTAGCATGCCCCTTAAGACATTTTTAAAGGTTGAGTCAACATTAGACCCACGTCGATAAAATCCAATTTTTTTTGATGCTATACGAATGAGATTGTCTTCATCAAGGTTTTCATACTCCATTATAGACTCAATGATAACATTTTTAATTTCAATCTTTGGAATATCCGAAATATTTCTTCCGGAATCAGTTCTATAACACGAATAATTAAGACTGTGGTCTTTACTTATCCAAAGTGCTCCCTCGTTATCCATATAAAATTCATCTATGTAATTCCTAATGGATCGTTGTAATGACATTGTGAGACGACCTAAATTACGCAATGCATTTATCCTCTTACACAAATAAATATATGTAATCGGTTGCTCAGTTGAAATAATGTTTTTCATTAGGTCAACTTGAGGCATACAAATTGCATCGTATTGAGGAATATTGTAGAAAATATATTGTCTACTTCGGGTTTCAACTACCGCTATTGGCTCATTTGATATATCAAACTTAGCAGGTACAATCTGTTTTTCAACCTTATCAGCATTTTGTATATTTTCCAAGATATGGCATATTACTCGTTCTCTATTATTGAACCAATCTATGCTATATACTCGCATTACCCTCCAATTTAGAGTGGACAACACCGAGGGCTGGACAACCTCTCTATCTCGCGTTGTGTTTGTGTCACGATAACATTCTCCATCCAATAAAATACCCAATGAGTATATTCCGGGATTGCTCTTGTCTTCAACTGCAACGTCAATCCGAAACTTTGACCGACCCACATTCACGCTAGTATGGTATCCTAATTTACGCAATTCATTTGAAATCTGCTCAGCTATAGATGACGACTGATGATTTATATTGGTATTCAGTTTTGAAGGCAGATTCTTTGTTTCAGAATATTGCAAAAAATGCTTCAACCCTTCTACACCTTTGGCTTTAGTTTTTTTCAAATCTATGTCTGCTGCTTTCAGAGAAGAAAATACAACCATTTCTTCTCTAGCTCGACTTACAGCGACATTCAAACGGCGCTCTCCACCAACTTTATTCAGCGGCCCAAAATTCATTGAAATTTTCCCATTCTTATCAGGTCCATATCCTATGGAAAAAAGAATCACATCACGTTCATCTCCTTGCACATTCTCTAAATTTTTAACAAAAATTTTTTCAGGCATATTTTCCGCCTCTCTCTGAAGATTGTGATCCTTTTCTAACGCATCCAATAATTTATCTTCTATAAGGTCTTGCTGAACCTTACTAAATGCGATAACCCCAATTGAATGGTTTCGCAACTCTTTATCTTTTAGGCGACGCAATATTTCATTAACGACCGCCTCGGCTTCTAACTTATTGACACGACTTCCACCTTTTTCATATGAACCATGAATATATTTGAAATATACTCGTGTAAATTTATCATCTATAGATGGAAAAGTTATCAAAGAATCATCATAGTACTCATTGTTCGAAAACGCTATTAGGCTTTCATGTCGTGAACGATAGTGCCAAGACAATTGGTAAGAAGGCATATCAAGAGTCCTGCAATCCTCCAAAATGCTTTCCATATCATCTATTGACGCATCTTCTGCTTCAACATTATTTGAGGCAAAAAACATAGTGGGGGGCATTTGTTTTGGGTCTCCCACTACTATAAGCGAATGACCTCTCGCTATTGCCCCTACTGCATCACTCGTCGGCACTTGCGAAGCCTCATCAAAAATAACTAAATCGAATTTCGTCCCTGAGATATTCATATATTGAGCCACACTCATTGGACTCATAAGCATACACGGGCAAAGGCGTGGCATTAAATCAGGCAGCTTATCAAAGAGCGCACGCAAGGACAATCCACGCCCACCATTGCTGATATTTCGATTTAACAGTCCTATCTCGCTCCCACTTATAACACTATCAGTCATCCTCGGTATTCGGGCCGCAAGTCTTGCATATAATTCTTTCTGGGTTAGCACCTGAAACTCTTCGGTTAATTGTCTGTAGAGTGCTACCTGTTCATCAAAAAGCATACCTTCAAATGTAGCCAGTGTTTCTGAGCGTATCATCTTCTCTTCAACCTTATACTTAAGTAGAGCTTTTAAATAAGCTCCTTGTATCGAGGACGGCTCAATCACGTTCTGATCAAGTGCGTTTACAACACATCCTAATCCTAATTCATTTAGCTCTTTACTATATTCAGACCAGTGTAACCAGTCACGCATATAAGACGAATTAGAATTCCATTTTGACAGTTTCTGTATAGCGTCTTCAACACGCGTCACACTCGGAAGAGTATTTTCATCATAAACTTCATGGAAATACCTAAATAAAATAGTATTCAGACTGTCAATTTCACAGCGAAATTGCTTATATAAAACAAGGTTTTCTAGTAAACTGTCTATTTCATTTGATGTGATAAATCTATTATATTTCTTAATATAACGGATAAACTTTCGTCTACTAAAAAACTGAGTTATATGTGATTTACTGCATATTAATACCCATTGCCTATGCAATTCGTCCGCGTCTTCATCTAAAATTTGAGGCGAATAAAATTTTATTATTCTCTCCCTTAAATCACGGGCTCTAGATAAAGTATTATATCTTTTATAAATTTCGGTCAGTTTTATTAAATCATCATTAAGCTGTAGTATGGTGTTTTTGCTATCAATATACATCTCTCTACTTAATTTCAGACCATTAAGAGGATGCTGAGATGGTTGACCCACTAATTTAAGTACTTTTATCAAAGGAGCACCTAAAATATGGTCAAATTCTTTTAAACCTCCTTGCAATAGAATTCGGTCCACATTATCCTGGTATGTGAAACCAAATATTGGAGGCTCTGCTATTGATTCATGAAATTTTATACAATCGTAGATGGAAAGTCCATCCGCAGTGTCAACTTTATGAAGATCTGTCAGATATGTAATTAGTTTTTTTCGCTCGGCATAAATTTGCTCTGCCCTAACCTCATATTCTTTCGGGTTGACTATGTGTGTAACGTTAAGCGTTTTATCTAATTGACTTAGAACATGGCGCTTTGATGCCTTATTTGAATGGAGTTCCATACAAAATGGGCCGAGTCCGATTGTATCTAATCTCTGTTTTACCACACTAAGTGCAGCCATTTTTTCTGCAACAAAAAGTACACGTTTTCCATGGAAAAGAGCGTTTGCAATAAGATTGGTAATAGTCTGAGATTTTCCTGTGCCAGGTGGGCCATACAAAATGAATGAATTTCCCATACTTGCCTCAATAACCGCAGTTAATTGAGATGAATCAGCAGGTACAGGTATTGCCGTCTCAAGTGGTGAAATTTTCCTATCAACATCTTTAATACTTGAGATATGAATTGAAGGCGTCCAGGTAAGCCTATTCGCAATAAGGCTATTAATAATCTTGTTATCTTTTAATAATTCGTAATTATTATGGATATCTTCCCACATCAAGAATTTACTAAAAGAAAACATCCCAAGGATACATTCTTCTTCAATATTCCATTTTTTAAAACCAGTTAATGCTTTGCGTATCGTTGCAAATAACAATGGAACATCTACACCGCTATCGTCAAGAGGCAGTGGCGTTAATCCTTCTATATTTATACCATAATTTTGGCGTAGAAATTCTATAAGTGTTATATTTATTGATATTTCCTCATCACGAGTTCGGATGTAATAGTTACCCCTCTTATATATCAAATCAACAGGCAAAAGCAATAAAGGGGCATAATGAGCCTTTGTACTATGCTCATTCTCATACCATCCAAGGGTACCCTATTGCCAAAAATAAAGTATTAGCGCCTGTTTCTTCTATAGCATTTCTAGCGGCTCGATAAATTCTTTTTAAAGTATGAAAAGTATCATCTTCATCTTTATAAGTATGAAGAATGTGATGATCTATATCATTTAATACTAAATCACGCAGTAACGGATTACGTTTAGAGCGCATAATATTCTCATCCTCATCAAACTCGAATTCCACATTAGGTTTGGGTAATATACAATATTCTTTCCCATCTTGAAGATAATCTTCAATACGGTTAATATCAAAAGATATAAATTGCAGAGCTCTTCTACGAAGATTAATATTAAGCAAAGTATTGCGTAATGAAAAATCAAGTAATTTGCGCTCCCATATATCAAACTTCGTCAATAATGTATTAGAGTAATTTGACTGGCTTGGGCTTACATCTTCGCTTTGCAAATAATTCGAGTCTCTGGAATCATGTTCACCTTCCGCAACAATAGATTGTTCGTCTATTGTCTCTCCATTAATAGGGAAAAAGCGTTCCAATCGACATCTTTTTACATCTATAAAAACATCAAATGTTTCATCGCTAACTATTCTTTTTTCTGCTGACCGTAATGCATCTTCAAATAAAGCATCTTTATTCGTCAATTTTACGCAGTCTAAAAGTAACATTTCGCTAACCCCACTTGAACTCAGTTTTTCTATATATGACGAATCATCACCTACACCAGTAGTGTAACTATCATTAACTAACCAAACACCAAGATACGCGAAGTCTTGATGTAGTATAATAACACAATTAAGGCCTATAGCTTCTAACGCTGATGCCATCAGCAATGTCAACTCTATGCAATTACCATTTCGGTTTTGTATTACTTCTTGAGGCATGCAAATAACTTGGCCTTCAGTATCGTCTTTCCAAGAAATATCATTGTATTTAACACCAATTTCTTGAATAGCATAAAAAACGGCTTCTATTTGCCTTTGAACATCACTAGTGTTCCCAGTTTGATATCCTAAAAATAAAGCACCCCCATTTTCATTTGTTACTTTTGCAATACCATTTTTGACTATATTATTTATAGATGGTACGGATGGTGTGATATATGATACGATTGTTTGAGGTATAATATCAACACCCGTCCAACTATTGATTGGTAAAAGCTCTACCTGAAGTTCAGAATATCCTAGTACGACATCATGGCTTTTTACATAAATATTGATTGTGGTAAAATATCGTTTGGTTATGCTGCCAAGTTCAGATTGGTCAATATTTACCTTATATGGACTTATACGTACTATTTCTCCAGGATTTATAACATTTATAGTAACTTGGTCATTGCTTGCAAATAATTCACCATCACAAAAAACAACAAGATTCTCAACTATTTGACTACTATTATTAGTAAGTTCAATAGAATGTATGACACTCACCTTGTTATGAAACAAAGTGAAATTATAAACATCCAAATACTCCGCTGTAATATCAATAAATTTCATATCATAGCTTTTCCAGACTACTTAAAGAAAATCAAAACGAATTTTATAATTAGACATACAAAATTAGCGCTTTTACTTTATCGTACAAAAAAAACTCTATTTTTTTGTTAAAAATCGTATAGTGCGGCAGTAGAAACGCGGGGACGGCGCGCTCCCAATCGCTGCATATTAGCGCATAGTATATCATAAGCGGCTGTAAGATATGCAGTATGGGCGCTTTTCAAAGCGCCCACCCCCGCATGGTCCTCTAAAATAGCTAAAATAGCTAGCATAGCTAAAATAGCTACTATAGCCACCCCACCACTCACCCCGGATAGCAGGCTGTGTCCGGGCGAAGCAAAAGGGGCGCGTCTCCGACGCTCCCCTTGCATGAGGGGGGCCGGGAAGCAGAGCGGGCACTAACACTTGAGAGAGCGGGCCGGACCTCCGGCCCGCTCTCCCAGGCGCCATCAAATATTTGTGCTATAGTAGGCGCAGAGAATTATATAGGTGGCTGTGGTTGAGCAATTGAGAGCGTCGGAGACGCGGCTTTTATCCTGGTTTTTCAGATTAATAAAAACATCTCTGCGCCTCGGCGCGATTCTTCCCACAGTATTTACGACCGTTTTTTCGTTGAGCCAATCATACACTGAACGGTCTACGATGGCTATCGCAAAAAATGCGGGCGGGGTCAGTCGAGGGTCTGGACGCCGCCCCCGTTCACCATGAGGGTCTGGCCGCTCACCCAGGCCGAGGCGGGCGAAGCGAAATAGAGCACGGCCGCGGCGATGTCGGAGGTCTCGCCCAGGCGGTGGATGGGGGTGTGGGCGAGCATCCGGGCTTCGATCTCGGGGGTGAGCACGGTGGAGAGGGCGTGGGTGCGGGTGGCGCCGGGGCCCACGTTGTTGATGCGTATGCCCATGGGGCCGTAGTCGAAGGCCAGGTTAGAGGCCATGTGGTTGAGGGCGGCTTTCGACGAGCCGTAGATGGCCATGGCGGGGCTGTTGTTGATGCTGCTCATGGAGGTGATGTTGACGATACTGCCGTAGCCTGCGGCCTGCATGTGGGGCGCGGCCTGGCGGCACAGCTCCCAGGGGGCGAACACGTTGATGGCGTAGATGCGCTCCACGTAGGCGCGGTCGATGTTGAAGGGGTTTTCGCGGCCGCCACCACCCATTCCGGCGTTGTTCACCAGGATGTTGACGGTGCCGTAGGTGGCCACGGCAAAGTCGATGAGGGCCTTGAGATCGGCGCTGTCGAGCACGTTGCAGGCCGTGGCGGCGGCGCGTCCGCCGGCGGCGTTGATGGCGTCGGCCACGCCGCGGGCCTTGTCGGGCGAAATGTCGCTCACCACCACCGAGGCGCCTGCTGCTGCCAGGATTTCACACGATGCTTTGCCTATGCCGTCGCCTCCGCCGGTGACAACGGCCACGCGGCCCGTGAGGTCGAAAAGAGAATCTGTCGCTTTCTTGTCCATGATGTTTTTTCTTTCATAACGCGCGCCGGCCGCTGCCGGTTCATCCCCCCGGGCGAAACGGCAGCTATTCGACATTTGTGGACAACTCGCGCAGAGGAGATTATAAGCGGCTGCTGAACAGGCAGGAGCCCCGGCCGCGCTCAAAATAGCTCATATAGCTATAATAGCTATAATTACTATTATCAAACGCGTAATCCTGCCTGACGCTCCATGGAGCGCCAGGCAGAGAAACAAGGTAACTTTTTAATATCCAACGATTTGCGCACCATAGTTAGCCATGATTGCCGCCGGACGCTCCATGAGCGTCCCTACAGCGCTTTATCGTTGTCTATTTTCTTATCTTATGCACCGGAAATAAGGCATGAGCCGGTTTTACGGCAGTTTTCAAGGGGCGAAACGCGGGGAGTGAGGGCTATTCTTCGTCGACGTAGGGGAGGATGGCGTCGCGCCAGATGAGGTAGCCGGGGGCGAGCAGGTGGAGGCCGTCGTTGGTAAGGTCGGGCCGCAGGTTGCCGTTTTCATCGGCGAAGAGGCCGTGGATGTCTATCCAGGTGGCGCCGGCCTGCTCCACGATGGGGCGGAGCAGGGTGTTGACGTCGCGCACGGTCTGCTCCTTGCCAAAGATGGCCTTGTAGCGGCCGAAGGAGTTGTTGATGGGCAGGAGCGACTGCACGTAGAGGCGCGTGGCGGGCGTTGCGGTGCGGATTTCGGCGATGAGCTCGCCCAGGGCGGTGGCTATGCTGTCGGCCGTGAGGTCGTGGCTGATGTCGTTGACGCCGCACAGCAGGAATATCTTGGCGGGCTTGCCGGCGGTGATGGCCGGCAGGCGCTCGCGCAGGCCCTGCACGATGTCGCCGTTGATGCCGCGGTTGAGCACCCGCGGGTTGTGGAGAAGCTCGTGCCACTCGCAGCCGTGGGTGAGGCTGTTGCCCAGGAACACTATGCTGGTGCTGTCCGTGCCCAGCATCTCGAAGAGCGAGGCGCGCTGGCCCCACAGCTCGTTGTGGGCCTCGGCATCGGGGGCCGCCATCATTGCCGCCATGGCCAGAATCAGTGCCGGAAGGAGCTTATTCATGACCCTCGCGATAGGCGTCGACAGCTTTCTTGACCGAGCCATGCATGAGCAGCAGGCGCTTGGCCTCGTCGTAGGGCAGGCCCAGCTCCTCGACCACCATGCGAGTGCCGCGGTCCACGAGCTTGGCGTTGCTCAGCTGCATGTTCACCATCTTGTTGCCCTTGACGCGGCCCATCTGTATCATCACGGAGGTGGTGATCATGTTGCAGATCATCTTCTGGCCGGTGCCGCTCTTCATGCGCGAGCTGCCGGTGACGTACTCGGGGCCCACTACCATCTCGATGGCGATGTCGGCGGCGTGGCTGATGGGGGCGTCGGGGTTGGAGGTGATGGCGGCCGTGAGGATGCCGTGGCGGCGGCACTCCTCGAGGGCGCCTATCACATAGGGCGTGGTGCCGGAGGCGGCGATGCCTATGACGGTGTCGCGGTCGTTGATGCCGAACTGCTGCAGGTCGAGCCAGCCCTGGCGGGTGTCGTCCTCGGCGTTCTCCACGGGGTTGCGCAGGGCGGTGTCGCCGCCGGCGATGATGCCGATGACCCACGAGGGATCCATGCCGAACGTCGGGGGAATCTCCGAGGCATCGAGCACGCCCAGGCGGCCGGAGGTGCCGGCGCCCATGTAGAAGATGCGTCCGCCGCGCTTCATGCGGCTTACGATGCCTTCCACGAGTTTTTCTATCTGGGGGATGGCCTTTTCTACGGCCAGGGCCACTTTCTTGTCTTCGTTGTTTATGTCGCGCAGCAGTTCGCCCACGCTTTTTTTCTCGAGGTCGTTGTAGAGCGACGGTTGTTCGGAAATTTTTACGAATGCCATGACAGATGGTTTATGAGTGGAAACTGATGAGACCTTCCATGGGGCTCTTGAGCACGGTGCCGATGCTGTAGCCGCACTCGCGGGCAGCCTCGTCGAGCACGTCGCGGTAGTAGAAGGCGATGGAGCCGATGAAGTTGACCACGGGGGCGCACATGCCGTCGTAGTGCGAGATATTGCGGGTGAAGAAAGCGGCAAACGAGCGCTTTACGAGAGCGTGGATGGCCGGTTCGTTGATGTTTTCGATGAGGAAGGGGGTGAGCGACGCCAGGAAGCGGTTGCCCTGGGGCTCCTTGTAGACGCGGCGGATGATTTCGAGCAGCGACAGGTCGTAGCGGGCGAGGAATTTCTCGCACAGCTCCTGCGGCAGCTGGCCCTTGAGCACGTCGCCCACCAGCAGCTTGCCCAGCACGGCGCCGGAGCCTTCGTCGCCCAGGATGTAGCCCAGGGGCGACACGTTGCAGGCGATTGCGCGGCCGTCGTAGAAGCACGAGTTCGACCCGGTGCCCAGGATGCAGGCGATGCCGGGCTCGCGGCCACACAGGGCGCGGGCGGCGGCCAGCAGGTCGGTGTGCACCTCCACGGTGCGGGCGGCGGGGATGTTGGCGCGGATGGCACGTTCCACATTGCCGCACACCTCGGGCGAGATGCATCCGGCGCCGTAGAAGTACACGGCCTCGATGGAGGCGGCGCGGTCGGCCAGTTCGGGCATAAGTTCGGCGGCGATGCGTTCGCGCATTTCGTCTTCGGTGAGCATCACGGCGTTCATGCCGCAGGTAAACACCTGTTTCTCAACCTTTCCTTGGCGGACAACACACCAGTCAATCTTGGTGCTTCCGCAGTCAGCAATCAGTATCATATCTTAATGTATATTTTTTTCTTGTAAAGGTAGTAGCCGAACAGCCAGATGAAGGCCACGTAGCTCAGGGCGTAGAGCAGCGAGGCCAGCACGGCGTCGCCGCAGGCCACCGTCATGCACACCACGCGGTAGTACCAGTTGTGCACCGAAATCTCGCCGCCGTCGTAGCCGAAGCGCACCACGCTGAGCACCACGCCGCCTATCGAGCCGAGGCAGAACATGAACAGCGGATTCACGCCGAAAGCCTCGAAGAAGCGGCACCACTTGCGGTGGCCGCGCATGTCGATGATCCAGATGAGCAGGCCCAGCAGGCTCGAGGCCAGGCCGCAGGTGGTGAGCACGAAGGTGGGGCTCCAGATTTTCTTGTTGATGGGCATGCCGTAGCTCAGCAGCAGGCCGGAGAATGTGAGGATGGTGCCCAGGATGAACAGCCGGTTGATGCGGTCGCGGTTGTCGCTCACGGCCATGAGCATCGAGCCGCACAGGAAGCCTATGAGCATGTGGGCGATGCTCGGAATGGTGCTGAGCAGGCCCTCCGGGTCGAACTTGAGGGTGACGCCGTCGATGGTGTCGGCATACATGTGGTTGACGCCCAGCACGGCGCGGTCCACCACGGCTATGATGTTGTCTTCGGAGAAGACCAGGCCGTTGAAGGCCAGCATCATCACGCTGTAGACCACGAGGATGCCGGCCACGGTCCAGGCCAGCGCCTTTCGGCCCATGGCCAGGGCCAGCGTGGCGCCCACGCCGTAGCACAGCGCCAGGCGCGGCAGCACGCCCAGGGCGCGCATGTTCTCGAAGTTCCACGCGGCCTCGACGAAGCTGTAGTCGCCGCTCCAGCGCCGCAGCGTGCCGGAGAGCCACGTGAGCACCCAGCCTATGAAGAAGATGAGCACCGTGCGCTTCACAATCTTGCGGAAGGCCGGCCACGAGAGCTTGAAGTCGTACTTGCGCAGCGACATGTAGGTGCTCACGCCCATGATGAACATGAAGAAGGGAAACACCAGGTCGGTGGGCGTCAGGCCGTGCCACTCGGCGTGGCGCAGGGGCGCGTAGATGTGGCCCCAGGTGCCGGGATTGTTCACGAGAATCATGCCTGCGATGGTGATACCGCGCAGGATGTCGAGAGCCAGGAGGCGCGAGCCGCTTTGTTTTGCTGTCATTGTCAGTCTTGTTTAGGTGTGGTGCAGGCGTGCACGAGATAGGCAATCGATTTGTAGGGCACGCCGCTGTTGTCGGTGAGGCCTATCTCGCAGGTGCGGGAGTTGGAATAGCCCTCCTTCACGCCGGCGGCCTCGATGGCGGGGCGCAGCTTGCGCAGGCCCCAGCGGTTGAGCTCCGGGAAGGTGAAGCCCTTGTCGCCGGCAAAGCCGCAGCAGCCCACCTGGGCGGGCACCGTGACGTCGCGCGAGCACATCCGCGCCAGCGCGATGATTTTGTCGGCCAGGCCCATGCGGCGTGTCGAGCACGTGACGTGCACGGCCACCGGGGTGTCCACGGGGTGGAACTCCAGGTGGGGCGCCAGATAGTCGAGGATGAACTCGGCGGGCTCGTAGAGCTTCATGCGAGTGATGTGCTCGCGCATGCGGTGGAGGCAGGGGCTCTGGTCGCACATCACGGGATACTTGCCCTGCTCCGATGCCTGCCACAGGGCCTCTTCCAGCTCGGCCAGCTTGGCATCGGCCTCGGCAGGCATGCCTTTGCTTTCCCAGGTGAGGCCGCAACACAGCCCGGACATACCGGCGGGGAAAATCACCTCGTAGCCGGCGCGGGCGCAGAGCTGCGAAATCACTTCCATGAGTTCCGGAATCTTCCGGCCATTCTCCGGCGTGGCGCCGAAGGCCCGGTTGAGGCACGAGGGGAAGTAGACCACGCGGCGCGGGCCGGCGTGCAGCGCGGCAGCCTCGGCACGGTCGCGCACGGGGTGCGACGGGCCCGGCAGGGCGGCGGTCCACAGCGGGAATCCCACGTGGTGCAGGGCGCTGCCCACGGCGTCGGTGGCCTTGGGGCCCAGCACGTTGCCGGCTACGCGGGCCGTGGCCAGCATGGCGCGCAGGCCCTTGCTGATGCCCCCAAGGTGATGGGCGGCGAAGACGCCTATGCGGTAGCCGGCCGAGCCGGGGGGCAGGGCGCGCTCGCGCAGCTTGTGCACGAGGTCGGCGGTGTTGATGCGCATGGGGCACGAGGTGCTGCACAGGCCGTCGCCGGCGCAGGTGTCCACGCCGTAGTACTTGAAGGCGTGCTCCATCTCGGCCGCCGCGCGGGCAGCCTCGGGGGTGTCGAGAGCCTTAAGGCGCACGATCTCGCGCTGCGACACTATGCGCTGGCGCGCCGAGAGGGTGAGGCCGCAGCTCACGCAGTTGACCTCGCAGAAGCCGCACTCGATGCAGCGGTCCACGCTCTCGTCCACGCGGGGCAGCGGCTTGATATTCTTGATGAAACACTCAGGGTCGTCGTTGAAAATCACCCCGGGGTTGAGTATTCCTTTCGGGTCCATGGCGGCTTTCAGGCGCTTCATCAGCCCGAAGGCCTTGGCGCCCCACTCTTTCTCGACGAAGGGAGCCATGTTGCGGCCTGTGCCGTGCTCGGCCTTGAGCGAACCGTCGAAGCGGTCCACCACCAGCTCCTCCACCCCCTTCATGAGGCGGCGGTAGCGCTCCACCTCCTCGGGCGTGTCGAAGCTCTGCGATATCACGAAGTGGAAGTTGCCCTCCAGGGCGTGGCCGTAGATGCAGGCGTCGTCGTAGCCGCAGTCTTCAATGAGGCGGGCGAGCGCCACGGTGGCCTCGGGCAGGTCGTCGATGTGGAAGGCCACATCCTCGATGAGCACCGTTGTGCCGA
Organism: uncultured Bacteroides sp.; assembly: GCA_964447895.1. Classification (GTDB taxonomy): domain Bacteria; phylum Bacteroidota; class Bacteroidia; order Bacteroidales; family Muribaculaceae; genus CAG-873. The sequence continues at coordinate 12,484 of CAYUUN010000039.1, forward strand.
TGGGGCGCGTGCCGCCCACGGCGGGGAACACGCCGCTGCGCATGCTCCACCAGGCTGCTGTCTCGGCCGGGTCGGTGGAGAAGTGGGCCTCACCCACGAGCTTGAAGCGGCCCACCACGCTCATGATTCGGTCGATATTGGCCTGCAGCTGCTCGGGCGTGTCGGCCTTGGTGTCGAGCAGCAGGGCGGTGAGGCCGGGGTGCACGCCGGGGGTGCCCACGCTGGCCAGCGACTTGGCGTCGAGCAGCTCGCAGCTGTCGACGGGCGCGTCCTTGCGCATGGCCACCACGGCCTCGGCGGCCTCGCGCATGCTGCCGAAGTAGAGCATGGCGCTGGCGGCGCAGGGCTGCACGGCCGATGTGCGCATGGTCACGGAGCTCAGGAAGGCCAGCGTGCCCTCGCTGCCCACCATGCAGTGGGCTATGATGTCGAAGGGATCGTCGAAGGTGATGAACGGCCGCAGGTTCAGGCCCGTGACGTTCTTGATGCTGTATTTATAGCGGATGCGCTCGGCCAGGGTGGCATCGGCGCGTATTTCGTCGCGGATAGCCTCGATTTCACGCAGCAGCTCGCCGTGGGTGGCGCGGAACGCGGCTCGGCTCACCTCGTCGGCGGTGTCGAGCACGGTGCCGTCGGCCAGCACGATGCGGGCCGAGAGCAGCACGCTGTCGCTGTTGGCATGGGTGCCGCAGTTCATGCCGGAGGCGTTGTTGGCCACGATGCCGCCCACCATGGCGGAGCGCTTCGAGGCGGGGTCCGGGTCGAACTTGCGGCCGTAGGGCTTCAGTATCTCGTTCACGCGCTCGCCCACGATGCCGGGCTGCAGCGTGATGGTGGCCGCATCGGGCCCTATGGTGTAGCCCTCCCAGTTCTTGCCGGCCACGAGCAGCACGGAATCCGTGATGGCCTGGCCGCTGAGGCTGGTGCCGGCGGCGCGGAAGGTCACGGGCACGTTCATCCCGGAGGCGATGCGGAGAATGTCGCTCACCTGGGCCTCGTCGGTGCTCCGCACCACCAGCCGGGGCACAAGGCGGTAGAAACCGGCATCGGTGCCCCAGGCCAGGCGGCGCAGGCGGTCGGTGTACACCACGGGACGCGGGTCGAGGCCCTCAAGCGCGCGGGCAAACTGTTTGTGCAGGCTGTCTATCGTCGACATCAGCGCCTCCCTTATTTATAAAGGTGATATTTCGACGATGCGGCGCGGAAGGGCTCTACGTCCTTGTTCCAGTAGTCGACCATGTCTTCCACGCGGTGGCGCGGGGTGAAGAGGGCGCGGATGTTCTTGCTGCCCACCACCTTGTCGAACATGCCGAAACGCTTTGCGGCGTCCTCGGCGTCCATCACGCGGCGGTCGGGGTACATGTCGGCCAGCTCCTGGAGGATATAGAACTGCACCAGGGTGAGGGGCGCGGCCTGGGCGTCGGTCACGTAGATTTCCACGCCCTGCAGGTTCTCGCCCTTGCCGGTGCCGTAGAAAGGCTTGATGTGGATGGGGCGGAACATCACGCCGGGGATATTCAGCGCGTTCATGCGGCGGCTCAGCTCGGCGGCGTCAATCCAGTCGGCGGCCACGAGCTTGAAGGGCAGCGTGTAGCCCACGCCTATGCTCACGTAGTAGAGCTCGCCCAGGATGCCGGTGGCGGGATAGTAGAGCGCCGACTCGGCGTTGGGCTGGTGGGGCGAGGGGAGCACCCATGGCATACCGGTGTCGCCGAAGGTCATGTTGCGGTCGTAGCCCTCCATGGGCACCACCGTCAGGTTCACCTTGCGGCCGTCGGGCAGCAGGCCCTCTTCGTTGAGATAGGTGGCGAGCTCGCCGGGCGTCAGGCCGTAGAGATAGGGGATGGGAAACTGGCTCACGAAGGAGAAGCAGCTGTCTTCCACGATGCAGCCCTCGATTTTATTGGCGCCGGCGGGATTGGGGCGGTCGAGCACCACGAAATCCTTGCCCAGCTCTGCGCAGGCCTCCATGGCCAGGCCCATCGTGGAGATGAACGTGAAGGAGCGGCAGCCGTTGTCCTGGATATCGTAGACCAGCACGTCGATGCTGTCGAGCATCTCGGGGGTGGGCTTGCGGTACTTGCCGTAGATGGAGTACATGGTCACGCCCGTGGCGGGATCCACGGCGTTGTCCACGTGGTCGCCGGCGTGCACGTCGCCGCGCACACCGTGCTCCGGGCCGTAGAGGGCCTTGAGCTCGACGCCGGGAGCCGAGTGCAGGATGTCGATGGTGCTCTGCAGCTTGTTGTCTACGCCGGAGGGGTTGGTGATGAGGCCCACGCGCTTGCCCTGGAGGATGTCGAAACCGCGGTCGCGCAGCACTTCCACTCCGGGCTTCACCTGTGCGCCGGCGGCCACGGCCATTGCGGCCGCCAGGGCGAATATGATAGCTTTTTTCATTATTCTTTTTCTATTTTGCGTCCGAAATTGGGGTCGATTTTGAGGAATGCGCACACTCCGATGGTGGCGGCGCAGCATATCATGGTCCACACGAAGAAGTGGCGGTAGCCGATGGTCTCCTGCAGCCATCCGGCGGCCATGCCGGGCAGCATCATGCCCAGGGCCATGAAGCCGGTGCAGATGGCGTAGTGGGCCGTCTTGTGCTCGCCCTCGCTGAAGTAGATGAGGTAGAGCATATAGGCGGTGAAGCCGAAGCCGTAGCCGAACTGCTCGATGAACACGCAGATGTTGATGGTCACGAGCGAGTGGGTGGGCCAGTAGCTCAGATACACGAAGGTAAGGCAGGTGAGCGACATGCTCCAGGCCATGGGCCACAGCCATTTCTTGAGACCGCCGCGCGCGGCCACGATGCCGCCCACGATGCCGCCGATGGTGAGGCCTATGATGCCCACGGTGCCGTAGACAAATCCCACCTCGCCGGTGCTCAGGCCCAGGCCTCCCTTGTCGATGGGGTCGAGCAGGAAGGGGTTGATGAGCTTCACGAGCTGTGCCTCGGGCAGGCGGTAGAGAAGCATGAAGGCCACGGCCACCCATATCTGCTTCTTGGCGAAGAAGCTGCGGAATGTCTCGAAGAACTCGCGGAAGATGTCGGCACCGGTGCGGGCGGCAGCGTCGCGCCGGTCGCTTTCGGGGCGCGGGAGTGCCCAGCTGTGGTAGAGAGCCACGGCCAGGAAGAAGGCCGAGAGCACGGCGAACACCACCAGCCATGCCATGGGAATGTTGCCGCTGGCGCCCTCAAAACCGGCGCTCACGGGCTGCTTTATCTTGTGGTCGATGTCGTAGTAGAGCCATGCGGTGCGGTCCCAGTTGTTTTCGTCGAACACCAGGCGGTCGCCCTCCACCAGCTTGATGCCGGCGTCGCCGCTGTTGTGGGTCATGTTCACGACCACGGTCTGGCCGGGCGCGGGGCGCGAGTTGAGACGCACGCCGCGGATGGCGAAGGTATTGGCCACGGCCTCGCCGGCGCTCTCGCGCTTCTCGCCGAAGGTGGAGGCCACCCAGCGGGTGAACGCGCCGGGGCCTTCATCGGCCTTGGCGGCCGCCGGGGCATCGGCTGCGGCGGGAGCGGCTGCGGCGGTGAAGCCGTTGCGCTCGTTGGAGCGGCGCACGGAGTCGCGCATCATGGCCGCATAGGCGGCGAAGGGCACGGTGGTGCCGTCGGCCAGGGTGGCCTCGGCGGGAGCCTTCACGGCCACGGCGGCCACGTCGCCGCCGGTGAAGAAGTTCATCTCGGCAGGCTGGTCGGGCTGCTGCAGGGCCAGGTCGGCCATCACGGGAGCCTCCCAGGCCACGTAGGGGTCTACCTCCACGCCCAGCTTCACGGCGTCGAGGCCGGTGCCGGTCTCGATGGCGCCGGCCAGCACCACAAGGAGGCCCTGGCCCACGACGGTGCTGACGCGGTAGAAGGTGGAGCGGATGCCCACGTAGAGCGACTGCTCATGCTCCGTGAGCGCAAGCATGTAGAAACCGTCGGCGGCGATGTCGTGGGTGGCCGACGTGAATCCCACTATCCAGAAAATCGCCAGCGTGAGCTGGAAGAAGAACGGCGTGGGGATGGTGAAGGCTATGCCCGCCAGGGCGAATGCTATGATCCACTGCATGGTGAGGGTCCACCAGCGCTTGGTGCGGATGATGTCGACAAAGGGGCTCCAGAAGGGCTTGATCACCCAGGGGAGGTATAGCCAGCCCGTGTAGAGGGCTATATCGGTATTGGAGATACCGAGGCGCTTGTACATGATCACCGAAATGGTCATCACGGCCACATAGGGCAGTCCCTGCGCGAAGTACAGCGTGGGAATCCATGCCCATGGCGATCTTTTTTTGCTTGCGTTCATGATATTTTCAAGGTATTAATACTTTTTCTCGAGAAGGGCGCCGGGGAAGTAGTGGGCCAGAATCTGCTGCCAGGTGTAGCCCTGGTCGGCCATCACGGCGGCGCCTATCTGGCACAGGCCCACGCCGTGGCCCCAGCCGGCGCCGCGCAGCACGAAGTCGTCGCCGTCGCGGTCCACCACGAAGGCCGACGAGCGCAGGTGGCTGGTGCTCAAGGCGTGGCGAATGGTCAGCTCCTTGCCCAGCGTGACGGTGCGCTTTGTGCCCACGATGCGCAGGCGCACGATGCGGCCGGAGGTGCCGCGCTCCACGGGCACCATGTCGGTAATCTCGCCGAAGTCTATGCCGGTGCGCTTGTGCACGAGCTCCGAGAGCTCGCGGGCGCTGTAGCGCACGGTCCAGCGGTAGAAGTCGGTGGTCTCCTGGTCGTAGTTGTTGAGCACCTGCGACAGCACGCGGGTGTCCTTGGTGTTGCAGAAGGCATCCGGCGAGGCCTCGATCCAGGTGCGGGCGCGGTGCTCGTAGCGCAGGTCGGGATACAGCAGGGGGTCCGGGGCGTCGCTGCGCACCGTCAGGTAGCTGTGGTGCACGGGCTCCCAGCAGTTTTCGAAGAGCTCGAACACGCCGCCGCAGCACTTGCTGAAGCGGGCGTCGGCCAGCAGCCGCGTCTCCGGGTCGAGCAGCACGATGCCGGCGGTGGCCTCCACGGCCTCGGCCACCGCGGGGGTGGTCTGGCGCGTCACGCCCTGGTAGCGCTGGCAGTGGTCGTCGGCACACACATCGAAGTCGGTGTGGTCCTCGCGGTCCTGCCAGGTTATTATCTCGGTGTCGGTGCGCAGCATCTCGTAGGCCTTCTGGTCGCCGCCGGCAATGCGGCGGTTCTTGTCTATCTGGGCCAGCAGCCAGCTGCGGGAGATCACGGCGTGGGCGCGCAGCAGCGCGGGCGACGACGTGGCGCTCATCTCCGACGATATCACGCTGCGCAGGTAGCTCTCCACGTCTATCACGTTGATCACGGTGATGCCGGCGGCCGTGGGCAGCAGTCGCAGCCGGCCCTCGAAGGCCTGGTTCTCGCGGCGCTCCCAGTGGAAATCCACGCCTATCACCACATCCTTCACCTCGAAGCGGCAATCGGCCTGCAGGGGGGTGAACTCTACGGCCTCGGGCAGGCCCTCGAAATGCATGGCGCCCTCCACGCGGCTACCGTCGGAGCTGCTGTAGGCTCCGTGAAACACTATGTCGACGGCGCTGGCCGTGATGATGCCCACCGAAACTACGGGGCGTTCTGTATCTTTATCGCACATTTTCTGCTATCTGGTTTATTTCCTCATCGGAGAGGCACAATTCGTCGAACACGCGGGCGAGCACGCCGGCATCCATGCGGTCGAAATCCTCGCGGCGCGGAGTGATGAAGGCGCCACCCATGTCCACGCTGGCGGGGCTCAGGAGCATGCAGCCCTCGCCCTCGGTGCCGTAGAAGCTGGGGCGATGGCGCTTGCGGGGCACCACCACCAGGCGGGTGCCACCCTCGGGCATGGCATAGGCCAGCAGGTTGAGCATGGGCTCGTCCTCGCCATCGGGCACGGGCATGGCTGCATAGAGGCGGTCGAAGAGGGCCTCGCCGGCCTCGGGCGTGGGTGCGTCTATCACAAACACGTTCACGGGCAGCGACGTGCACACGGCCAGCATGCCGCCGGCGGCGTCCACGGCCAGCGGGCGCAGCTCGGCGCCCTCGATGGCCCCGGCCAGCGTCAGGAAGTCGCTGTTGCCGGCCTGGAAGTGCATGTGGTCCGGGGCGGAAGCGCCGCAGCGCGGGCCGTTGTAGAACACGGTGTAGCCCTGCAGCTCGGTGGCCAGGCGCAGCATGTCGGCCACGCGGCCGGCAATGCGCTGCGGGGTGTGGTCGTTGGCCGGGATGGTGAGGTGGCGCGGGAAGATGGGGAAGGGATTCACCAGGATGGTGTAGCCGCCCCACTCTATTCCGCGCTGCTCGGCAGGGCGGTTTTTCTCGCACAGGAAGCAGGGGCGCTCGGCCAGCGAGCGGGCGTCGACCTTGGCGCCGCTGCTCACGATGCGCGCGGGGTTGAACTGCACCTTGAATGTCCAGCCGGGCATCTCCACGGTGCGCACCTCCACGCCGTCCAGCGCCGAGAAATTACGTTCGGCCAGGGGCCACTCGGCGCGCTGGGCGGCCAGGAAATCGGCTATTTGAGCTGAGTTTACGGCCATTTCAGTCCTTCTTCTGAGCGTTCAGGGCCTTGCGTGCCTGGAGCTCCCAGGTGCGGATACGGTCCTTATAGAGGTTGTTGGCGTTCATCTTGTTGATGTCGAGGGCGGCATCGCTGTTGTCCTCCCAGCGGCGGCAGAAGTAGAGCACGTCGTAGATGCGGCCTATCTGGTTGTGGCGCGAGAAGGCCAGGCCCAGGGCGTAGTCCTCGCCATAGCTGGTGTTGGGCACCTTGATGGCGCGCAGCATGGGGGTGTAGAACGCGCGCGGAGCGCCCAGGCCATTGATGCGCAGGGCGTTGTTGCGGCCGTTTTCGGGGGTCCACTCCTTGTGGTCGATCACGCCGGGGGGAATGGTGTTCATGTCGATGTCGGTCAGGCAATAGGTGCCCACCACCATGCCGCAGTTCTGCTCGTAGAAGGCGCGCACGATTTTCTCCAGCGTGTCGGTGCCGCTGTACACGTCGTCGCTGTCGAGCTGCACGGCGAACTTGCCGCAGCGGGGGTCGTCCACGGCCATGTTCCAGCAGCCGCCTATGCCCAGGTCGTCGCGCTCGGGGATGATGTGTATCACGCGCGGGTCGGTGAACTCGTCGATGGCCTCGGTGGTGCCGTCGGTGCTGTGGTTGTCCACCACAATGAGGTTGAAGGGGAAGTCGGTCTTCTGCGACAGCACGCTGTTGATGGCGTCGCGGATGGTGCGCACACGGTTGCGCACGGGAATCACCACCGTGGCCTCCACAGGAAACTCCTCGGCGCCGAACTCTATCTTGTCAAACTCGGGCTCGAGATAGCCGCCCACGGCCTTGAGGTGCTCCGTGCAGGCCTGCTCCATCTCTATCTGCACGCCGCGGTTCTTGGGGTCGACATAGTCGAAGATCTTCTCGCCGCTGCGGCGGTTGTCGAGCTGCACGTCGGTGTAGAGATACTCGTTCACGTGCACGATGGGCGCGATGCGGCTCACGCGCAGTCGCAGGTCGTAGAGGCCGGCGGCCTTGTAGTCGCGGTCCATGCCGGCGGCGGCCAGCTTGAACACGGCGGCCGAGAAGAGCATCAGCGAGCCGAAGTTGAAGTCGTCGCGCAGCGAGCCTTCCTGGTAGTCGATTACCGGGGCGGCGGTGCGCTTGCCCTCGGGGTCGACGGCGTAGCTGTCGGCGTAGAGCATGCCGGCGCCGCTGTCGGCGGCCAGGCGCAGCAGGCGCTCCAGGGCGTGGTAGCCGGGCACGAGCTTGTTGTATTTCGTGTACAGGAGTATGTATTCCGTGTTGGTGGCGTCGGCTATGGCGCGCATGGTCGCGGTGGCGTTCAGGCCTTCCTTGGCGTCCACGATGTCGCAACCGGCGGGGGCGCCGGCGGTGTCGGCGTCGGGGCCGGCCAGCAGGCAGATGCGTGCTATGGCGTGTTCAGCCTTGAGGGCTTCGATGGTGGGCAGCACCTGGGCGGCGTCTGCATAGGGGAGGAAGCAGGTGATTGCTTTCATGGTTATTTTTTAAAGAAGTTTAGAATCTGGTTCATAAGACCCTCGCGCGCATCGGTGCTGTCGATGGTCTCGAAGGGGAAGCCCAGCACCACGGTGCGGTAGTCGCCGCCGTCGAAGGCGATGCCGGCCACGAGGTTGTTCTCGGTGTAGCGCATCAGGGTGCAGCCGCGCTTGGGGTCGGCGGCGTAGAAGGAGTCGGGCGACTCCACGGCATATATGTCTTCGTTGAGCTTCTGGGCGAAGTTGTAGCTGCCGCCGGTGAAGGCCGGGAAGCGGGTATCCACCTCGTAGGCGCCGCCTTCCACGGTGGCCTGGCCCACGCGCCAGTTATAGCCCAGCACGTCGCGGGCAAAGGCCTTGTCGGCCTCGGCCACCTCGGGCGAGCTGAAGGGGTTGTCCCACAGGTCGGTGGCCACGTACGAGCCGCTCACGAACACCGAGCTGCCTCCCGCCGTGGCCTCGCGCAGGCGCTGCTGCAGAGCGGCGGGGAAGGTCTTGTAGCGGGTGCCGTACACGCCGCGGCCCTTGGCGCTCTCCTTTTGCTTGCCCAGGATGAGGTCGATGGTCTGGCCCTTCTTGGCGCCGTCGCGGCAGAAGGCCTCGACGCTGCTGCTGATGAATCCGCGGCCGGCGGCCGAGATGGCCTCGCCGTGGGTGTACACATAGTCGAAGGTGTTGCCGGCCACCACGCGGTCTTCGTAGTCGGCGCGCGAGGCACCGAAGCCGGCGGCGTCGTCGTCCATCCAGGGGATGTCGCGGCGGAATTCAAACTGGCTGCCTATGAAGCTGATGTCCTCCATGTAGGGCACGCCGTGGTCGCGCGTGTCGTAGAAGCCGGCTATCTCGCCGCTGTCCCACCAGTCCGGGGCGCCCAGGCGGGTGAAGCCGTTCACCACCACCACGGGCAGCGCGTCGGTCTCCTCATAGCGCAGGGCCAGCACCTCCGAGGGGAAGCTCACGCCGCCGTCGTTGCCGGCGATGATGCGGAAGCGGTGGATGGCGTTGTCCTGGGTCTCGAAGATATATTCGGGCTCGGTCACCTTGGCTATGGTGCGGAAGGCGCCGCGGTTGATGGTCTCCTGCACCAGATAGTAGGCGGGCATGGCCGTGGCCTCCAGGCTGTCGGGCGTGGCCTCCCACGTCAGGCGGTACACGCCCTCGCGGTCGGTGGTGGCGATGGCGAAAGCGCGGGGAGCCAGGGGCTGCACCACGTAGGGGCGGCCGTCGCGGTGGGCCAGGAACTGGAGCATACCTTTATATATGGCGCGGCTCACGGCAAAGCGGAATTCCGGGTCGAGGCCGTATTTCATGTCGGCGAAGTTCTGGTGCGACAGCAGCTCCAGCAGCATGGCGGGCACGGCGGGCACGCGGGCCTCGAAATAGCTCTGGTCCCACATGCCGCGGCGGGTCCACTCGGGCTCAAACTGCGCGCGCACGTCGTTCACGATGTTGGTCATCACCAGGTCGGTGAAGTCGCGCGAGGCCATGGCCGTGGAGCCGTTGCCCAGCTTGCCGTTCGCGGTGCTGTAGATGCCCAGGGTGCCTATGATGCTGTCGTCGGGCGTGGTGCCGGCGTCGGTGTGGAAGGCGAAGCTCAGGTCGACGGGCACGCCCAGGCCCTCGCGGCCGGGCAGCATCGACGAGCCGCCGGCCATCCAGTTCACCCACAGGCCGCGGCTGCGGTAGTCGTCGTTGTAGTCGTTCACGTTGCCGCTGGGGGTGTACACGCTGTCCGGCGCGCCGGCCCACTGCAGGAAGTAGCGCGCGCCCTCGGTGAAGCGCGGATAGCCGCTGCCCACGTAGCGGTAGTCGATGCTGTCGAGCGGCACCTTCACGATGCGCTCCACATTGCCCATGCCGCCGCCTATCTTCACGGCGTCGGCGCTCACGGCGCGGCCGGCCTTCGAGCCCAGGGTGGACAGCTCCACCACGGCCTGCTCGCCGGCCTCCAGCGGGAAGTGGCCCAGGTAGATCCACGTGCCGGCGCCCATCGTCTGGTTCACGGTGAACTCGTGCGGGCCGTCGGCGGCGTTCACGGTGTAGCGCGCGTCGGTGGTGGCGTCGGGCAGCGCCGCGTAGCTGATGTACACGGCATAGTCGTCGGTCTTGGGGATATCCGCGCGCCACTCGGCCTTCGTGGCCTTGTCGGCACGCTTCACGGTAGTGGCCCGGCGGGCCGTGCCCTCGCGGAAAGGATTCTCGTCGTTGTGCAGCTTGGCGCGTCGATAGGCGAAGCCCTGCACGCCGGCGTCGCTCCATGCGGCGGCATCGTCGCTGTAGCCTGCATGGGCCAGCGCGCCGTCGTTGTCCACGATTATCTCGGTGAGATTCGTATCGCGCTCGCGCGGACTCATCACATAGGCGCCCGCGTTGCGCAGCATGGGCATCAGGAAGGGCATCACATAGCCCTGCGTGTAGAGGTCTTCCACAGTCTGGAAGATGCGCGCGCGCTGCCACTCCCAGCGGTTCAGCTTAGGCTCGAAATACCAGCCGTGGCTCTGCCACAGCGCAATGTTCGCGCCGTCCAGGCCCTTGGGTGCCGGCTGCGCGCTCTTGTCCACGATGAAGGGCAGCTTTTCGCGGGGCGCGCCGGGCGCCTTCGTGGCGAAACGCGCCAGCTCGGCCAGACTGTGGCCGCCGGTGCGCACATCCACCTTATAGCCCGCGGCCTCCGGGCCCAGAGCCTTAGCCACATCGGCCGTCAGGGCCATCGTGGCCACAGGGTCGAGCGACAGATACGACGCCGCCACGTTGCAGAACACCGTGGCCTTGCGCCCGCGGGCATCCATCTCTATGCTGTCCACCGTCACCGTAAAACCCGATGTGCCGGGACGATAGGAATTAATCACCTCAGCCACTGCGGCCTTGTCCGGGGTCGCCTGCGCTGCCCAGCCCGACACCACGGCACTGAGTGCAAAAAGAGCTACTAATATTTTCTTCATAAATCTTGCCGGAGCTGCATACTATGCCCCTACCCTACAAAGGTAAGACATCCCCGGCAATAAACTTGTGACAAAACAGATAAAAATTAACTAAACACCCAAAATTTAATATTTGCATACACATTTTTAAATATTTTCACACTCCCCTGCGTGGATAATAACCACTCGCCGAATCTAATATTATAGAAGAAAAAATCGCGCAGAGTACCCCGATAGGGCATTGCCCTATATCATAAATGGGAGAGAACGGGCCGTCCTTTGGATGGCAGGGCCGGAGGCCCGCCCTTTGGTTAACCCCCGGCGGGTCGCCGGGGGGTGGCTGGATAAACAGAGACAGCCCCGGAAGGGCTGTCCTGCAAGCCATTGAGGACGGGACACCCCCTCCGGGGCTGATTATCTTGGTTTTACCTACCCCGCGCGACCCGCGCGGGGTTAACAAGCGGGCGGACCTCCGGCCCGCTCTCCCAGGCGCCACCAAATATTTGTTCTATAGTAGCCGCTGTGATTATATAATAACAATGGAGAGCGTCGGAGACGCGACGTCCCTTAACACCGGGTCGAGCGCAGCGAGGCCTGGGGCATGACGGTAATCCATGGCAGAGTCTACTATAGAACAAATATGGCACTGAAGCCACATGCGCAGCCCCCGCGTAGCGAAAACTCCGCGTAGCGGGGTGTCTTGAGAATCGAGGGTTCAACAGATGGCGCTGAGACGCCCCGCTAAACGCGGAGCTCGTGATGGTGGGGAGGCGCGACAAACCTACGGCTGCGCTCAGCTAAACGCCGAGCTTGCCGCAGGCTAACTCCGGCGCACCGCTAAACGCGGTGCCGACGCGGCTAACGCCGCTGGCCATGCAGAGGTGGATACTTTTGCTTACCGCCATGTTGGCCGTCAATATAATAAGGTGCGCCGCGGGATAGCTCAGGCCTCCCGCCCTTCCGTCCCGTTCTCTTTCCTTTATGATATAAGGCAACGACCTATCGGGGTACTCGGAGAGGCGATGTTATTACACCAAGTCGTGTAAGAAAACGGCGCATCTCCGAAGCGCCGGGGCCTTGCTCGACCTGAGGTTGAGCAACGTCGTGTCTCCGACGCTCTTTTACTCCGATCCGGCTCTTCCCATATTTGTTTGCGTCTGCCTCATTGCATATATGTGGCGACGCGCCGGGGCGCGTTCTTGCTCAACTCGCTCAATAGTTACCCGCAATCTCCGCCCCCTCGCGCAGAGCCGCAGAGAAAAAAGAAAAGAGCTGAAAATCAGTGGAGGGACGCTTTTTAAGCGTCCCCCACTCAAAGACGAAATGCAAGCGACGCGCCGGGGGCGCGTCCCGAGCCATAGCCGTGGGGTAAGCTTAGCGCACC